>JACCRW010000066.1 GCA_013813345.1 Actinomycetota bacterium | reverse complement strand
CTCCGGGGCCGTACTACGCGTACTGTCCCCTCCGGCCGGGCACTGCGAGCAACGCCCGAGGAACGCGCGCACGTCGGCGGTCTGCGCTGGGCTAGTCATCGTCGCTCCCGGCGCGCCAGGACGATTGCGGGTCGAGGACATCGCGGAGGCTGTCTCCCAGGAAGTTGAACGCCAGCACGACGGTGAAGATCGCGAGCCCGGGGAACGTCCCGATCCACCAGAACTGGAAGTACTGGATCCCTTCCGCGACGCCGGCGCCCCACTCCGGCTGCGGCGGCTGAGCGCCGAGGCCGAGGAACGAGAGGCCCGCGAGGAGGAGCACGGCGTTCCCGAGATCGAGGGTCGCGAGCACGAGCACGGGGCCGGCCACGTTCGGGAGCACGTCGCGGACGAGAGCCCGTCGAGCGGAGGCGCCGAGGAGGCGGGTGGCGGTCACGTACTCGGTCTGGCCGATCGAGAGCACGAGGCCGCGGACAACGCGTGCGTAAGAGGGCCAGCTCACGATGACGAGCGCGAGGACCGCGTTCCGGATGCTCGGCCCGAGCGCCGCCGTCACGACCATGGCGAGGATGATCGCCGGGAACGCGAAGACGAGGTCTGCCGAGCGCATCACGATGCTGTCGACGATGCCCCCGAAGTAGCCGGCGATGGCGCCGAGCGTCGCCCCGACGAGCAGCGCGAGCCCTACGAGGAGGAGCGCGAGCGGGATCGAGATCCGCGCCCCGTAGAGGACGCGGGAGAGCACGTCGCGTCCGAGCTCATCGGTCCCGAAGAGATAGTCGCCGCCGGGCGCGAGGAGCGGCGGCGCGTTCTGCTCGAGCGGATCGTAGGGAGCGAGCAGCGGGGCGAGGATCGCGACGAGGATCCAGGCCGCAGCGAGCGAGAGGCCGATCACGGCGAGCGGCTGGCGCCAGGCCGCCGCCACCCGAGGGCGGCGGAGCCGGAAGCGCCGGGCGGGAGTCGCGCCGGTAACGCTCACGAGACGCGGATCCGCGGGTCGATCACGCCGTAGAGCACGTCGACCGTGAAGTTGACGACGATGTACACGACGGCGACGAAGAGGCTGACGCCCATGATCGCGGGCAGGTCGAGCGTGGTCGCGCTGCGGTAGGCGTACTGGCCGATTCCCGGCCAGGCGAAGATGTTCTCGACGAGCACCGCTCCGGTCATCACATTGGCGAACGCGAGCCCGATCACCGTGAGCACCGACGGCAGCGCCGCGCGGAGGACGTGGCGAAGTACGACGCGCCGCTCGGAGATCCCCTTGGCGCGCGCGGCCCTGATGTAGTCGTTGTTCACGACCTCGAGCACCGCGGCGCGCGTGTAGCGGGTGAGCAGCCCGATGTTGTAGAGCGCGAGCACGAGCGCGGGGAGGACGAGGTGGCGAGCGGCGTCGCCGGCGGTCGCCCACTCGCCCTGGAGGAGCGCGTCGATCGTGAAGAAGCCGGTTCGGTGCTCCGGCTCGCTGAACTGCGGATCGAGCCGACCGGTGCCGGGGAGCCAGTTGAGCCGGAAGAAAAAGACGTAGAGGGCGACGAGAGCGAGCCAGAAGGTCGGCATCGAGACACCGGTGAGCGAGACGACGCGGAGGACGTGGTCGGTCAGGCGGTTCTGCCGGATCGCGGCGAGGATGCCGAGCCCGACCCCGACGACGACGGCGATCAGGATCGACAGAAGCGCGAGCTCGGCGGTCGCCGGGATGAACGTGCCGAGCTCCTCGGTGACCGGGAGTCGCGCCTGCTGCGACTCGCCGAGGTCGCCGTGAACGAGGCGCCAGACGTAGATCCCGTATTGCTCGGGCAGCGACTTGTCGAGGCCGTAGCGCTCGCGAAACGACGCGACGGCGGCAGGATCCTCGATCGCCCGCTGGCCCAGATTCGCGGCTGCGGGATCGCCGGGAACGAGGTTCGTGAGCAGGAACGCGACGAGCGTGATCCCGAGCCCGAGCAAGAGGAGCGCGACGAAGCGGCGCGCCAGGAAGCGCAGGAAGGGCCGGGGCGGCCGCGTGCGCGACCGCCCCGGGATCAGTGCCCCCAGGGACCTACCTCGAGCCAATAGTGGCCAGGTCGATCTGGAAGGTGGCGTTGTAGACGACGCCGGTCAGGTTCTTCGACGCGGCGACGACCTGGCCCGGCTGGAAGAGCGGGAAGAACGGGCCCCGCTGGTTGAGTTGCACCTGGATCTGCTGGAAGAGCTGGCCGCGAACCCTCGGGTTCGAGGTCGAGCCCGCCCTGCGACCTAGCGCCTCGAGCCTCCGGTCCGAGCCGGCCGCCCAGCCGGCGCGGAGACCGACGAGCTGGCCCGGCAGGAAGACGAGGTAGTCGTTCGGATCCGGATAGTCAGGGCCCCAGAGCCAGAGACCGAGCTGTTCCGTTCCCGCGCGGTAGTTCGCGAGCGAGGTGGCGATCGGCTTTCCGGCGAGGTTGACCTTGATCCCGATCTTCGCCAGGTCGGCCTGGATCTTCTGCGCGATCACGCCGAAGGAGAGGCCGCTCGAGGTGAAGTCGCTCGGAAACTCGAGCTCGATCTCCGGGTTCGTGAGGCCGGACGCTGCGAGCTCGGCCTTCGCCCTGGTCGTGTTCTGCTTGATCGCGGCTGCGTCGGCGAGCGCTCCGAGGAACTGCGACGGCACGACTCCTGCCGCCCGGCCGGAGCCGCGACCGGCGAGCCGGACGAGGCCGGCGTAGTCGAGCTGGTAGCGGATCGCGTTCTGGAACCGCTTGTTGGACGTGATCGACGAGATCTTCGAGTTGGAGTTCGCGAACAGGAACCAGATGTTCGGGCCGGAGATGGCCTGGACGTTGACGTTCCGGTTTCCGAAGAGCGGCCGGGCCTGGTCGGGCGAGAGGTCGAGCGAGATCTCGTTCGTGCCTCGCTGGACGCTCAGGAGCTGCGCCGGCGCGAGGACGTTCCGGATCACGACGGTCGCGAACTTCGCCTTCCGCCGGCCCGTGTAGCGCGGGTTCGCCGTCAGCTCGACGCGCGAGGTCGTGTTGAACGACCTGAGGAGATACGGCCCTGAGCCGGCCGAGGTCCGGTTCAGGAACGACTCGGCCTTGTCGGTCTTGTCGGCCCCGACGGCGTCGGTGCCGCCGTTCGCCCTGACGAGTCTCGAGTTGACGATCCCGAGCGAGCCGTTAGCGACGATTGCGGGAAGCGCCGGATTTGGAGTCCTCGAGCGGAGGATCACCGTGTACGGGCCTCCCGCCGAGACCGTGACGCCGGCGAGGAGGAAGGACGGGTTGCCCTTCAGGTTGATCAGACGGCGGAACGAGAAGACGACGTCGCTGGACCTCAGCGGGGCGCCGTCGGAGAAGCGGACGTTCCGGCGCAGGGTGAAGGTGTAGGTCTTGGCGCCGTTCGAGGCCCGGTAGCCGGTCGCGAGTGACGGCCGCGGGGTGGTGACGTCCGAGCCTCGGAACTCGAGCAGCGTGTCGTAGAGGACGTGGGCGACGATCCCGCCCGTGACCTCGAACTGCCTTTGCGGGTCGGCCGTCTTCAGGTCGAACGACTTGTCGATCACGAGCGTGCCGGTCGCGGCTTGCTCGCTCGACGTCGAGTTGGCGGCCGCGGCTGCGACCGCGATCGCGGCGACGAGGGCTGCCGCGACCAGCAGGGCTCTGCGTGGCGTGAAGCGGCTGAGCATGGTGTTTCCTCCTATCGGGTTGCGGGACTGGTGAGACCTGTCATGCGGCGGCCGTCGCCTCGAAGAGGCCGCTTTCCTTACGGGCGCGCTCGAGCGCGATCAGCGCCTCGTCCCGCCACGAGACGCGCTCTTCCCAGCGCTCCGGTGGTAGGCGCTCGTGCAGCTCGCCGGCGACGCGGGCGACGAGCTCCGGCGTCCAGGGATCGTGCTGGCCGCGCTCGGCGCCCATTCGCGCGTAGGCGGGGCCGAGCAGCTCGGCGTGCGCCTCGATCCCGCCGCGCGTGTTCAGCTCGGCTGTCTCGAACGGGCCGATCGCGGCCCAGCGCCTGCCCAGGCCGTCCCGGACGACGCGGTCGACGTCGTCCACCGAGGCGATCCCGTCGCGGACGAGGCAGTACGCCTCGCGCAGGAGGGCGCCCTGAAGTCGATTGAAGACGAAGCCCTCGAGCTCGCGCTGAACGAGCACCGGCGACATCCCGACCGCCGCGAAGAGCGTCCTCGCACGCTCGACGACCTCGGCGTCAGTGAAGGGCGCCGGCACGAGCTCCACGACCGGAAGTAGGTACGGCGGATTGCTCGGATGCGCGACGAGGCAGCGCTGGCGGCCGGGAAGCTCTGAGGCGAACGCGCTCGCGACGAGCGCCGATGACGAGCTGGCGAGCGGGACGTCGGGGGCGACGAGCGCGTCCAGGCGGCGAAAGAGCTCCCGCTTCAGCTCGAGCGACTCGGGCGCGCACTCCTGAACGTGGGTGACGTCGACCACGGTCTCCTCGAGAGACTCGACCGTTCGCGTCCGCCTCGCGACGACCGCGGGATCCTCGTTGAGGACGCCGCCGAGGGCGAGCCGGCGGAGCCGCCGCTCGAGGTCGGCGGGCACGTCCTTGCGCCGCTCGGCGTCCGGCTCGTAGAGCGCAGTCTCGATTCCGGCGCGGTTGAAGACGACGGCCCAACCGACCCCGATCGAGCCGCCGCCGACGACCGCTATCCGTTGCCCGCTCATCTCACTAGGTGCGCGCCGACGCCTGCGCATCGCGGTCGATGGCCGCTGCGGTCTCGAGCAGCCGTGGCAGCAGCTCCTCGCGCACCTTCTCGAGGCTCCAGCGGCTCGCGTGCACCGAGACGTTCATCGCCGCGGCCACCCGCCCGGTCGAGTCGTGGATCGGCGCGGCGAGCGAGCGCAGCCCCTCCTCCAGCTCCTGGTCGACCATCGCCCAGCCCTGGCGGCGGACCCGCTCGATCTCCGCCACGAGCTGCTCCGAGCTCCCGATCGTGCGCGAGGTCATCGGCGTCAGGTCGGCGCTCGCGAGGTACCCGGCGAGCCACTCGTCGGTCTGCCCCGCCAGGAGCACGCGTCCCATCGAGGTCGCGAAGGCGGGGAAGCGGGTGCCGACGCTGATCGAGACGGACATGATCCGCTTCGCCGGGACGCGGGCGACGTAGACGATCTGATCCTCGTCGAGGACGCACAGCGACGACGACTCCCGGATCGCCGCGACAAAGTCGCGCATGTACGGCAGCGCGATGTCCGGCAAGGTCAGGCTGGAGAGGTAGGCGTGGCCGAGCTCGAGCACGCGCGGAGTGAGGGCGAAGCGGCGATCCTCGACCCGCATGTAGCCGAGCTCGACGAGCGTGAGCAGGAAGCGCCGTGCGGCCGCCCTCGCAAGGCCGGTCGCTCGTGCGACCTCGCTCAGCGTCAGTGCGGGGCTCTCCGCATCGAAGGCGCGGATCACGGCGAGGCCGCGCTGGAGCGACTGGACGAAGTCCGTCTCGCGCATCTC
The DNA here is from genome assembly GCA_013813345.1 of Actinomycetota bacterium. GTDB lineage: Bacteria > Actinomycetota > Thermoleophilia > Gaiellales > Gaiellaceae > Gaiellasilicea. The sequence continues at coordinate 27,785 of JACCRW010000066.1, read as the reverse complement.
CGCCGCGGGCGCTCTCTCGAGCCTCGTCACAGCACGCCCACGGTCGATCGACCGGCCTTCGTCTGCTCGAGCTCGCGCAGCGTCGAGAGCTCGAGCGTCGTCGGCGGCGGTGTGTGCTCCAGCTCGGCGGAGGCGACGAGCTCCCAGCCCGTCGCGGCCTTCGCTTCCTGGAGGCCGACACCGGGGTGGAGGTGGGTGAGCACGAGCTCGCGCGTCTCCGGCGCTGGTTGGAGGATGCCGACGTCCGTGATCACCATGGTGGGGCCGGCGCCGATGAAGCCGTGGCGCTCGCGGTCGCCGGCGCCGCTCCCGTAGCCCACCGACGTGACGAAGTCGACCCGCTCGACGAACGTGCGCGGGCTCTGGCGCATGATGATCAGCACCTCGCGGCACGACGCGGCGATCTCGGGAGCCCCTCCCGCGCCGGGGAGCCGGACGCGCGGCGCATCGTAGGAGTCGCCGATCACCGTCGTATTGATGTTGCCGAAGCGATCGAGCTGCGCCCCTGCGAGGAAGCCGATGTCGATCCGGCCGGGCTGGAGCCAGTAGTTGAACGTCTCGACGACGCCGACGACCGCGTCGGCTGTCTCGGCCAGGATCCCGTCGCCAATCGAGAGGGGCAGGAACTCGGGCTTCGCGCCGAGCGTGCCCGATTCGTAGACGAGGACGAGCTCCGGGGCATGGAGGCGCGCAGCGAGGTTTGCCGCCGTGCTGGGCAGACCGATCCCGACGAAGCAGACGGCGCCGTTGCGCAAGGCGCGCGCGGCCGCGATGGTCATCATCTCCTCCGCCGTCCAGGGGCGCTCAGGCGGCGAGGACATTCGCCTCCATCCATTCCTGGAAGGTCGTCCGGTCCCGGCTGATCGCGTCCCAGGCCAGGTAGAAGTCGTTGTCGCGCTCCGAGTAGCCGTGCGCGTAGGACGGATGGGCGCCGTTGCGGACGACGGAGACGTAGTCGATCGCCCACGCAGGCAGGACGACGGCGCCCGGCCGCGGCTCGAGCCGCTCGACCAGCTCCTCGACGGTGACGAGCGTGCGGCGGGCGGCGAGCACTGCCTCCTTCTGGACGCCGCAGATTCCCCAGAGCTGGACGTTGCCGCTCGCGTCCGCCTGCTGGGCGTGGATCACCGCGACATCCGGATTGAGCGCGCTGACGGCGGCGAGGCTCTCGCCCGTGAACGGGCAGACGATCGAGCGGATCGAGTCCGTCTCGCCGACCAGATCGCTCCCCGCGTAGCCGCGGAGGACGGCGAAGGGAAGGCCCGAGGCGCCGGCCGCGTAGCGGTTGGCCATCCCCGCGTGGCTGTGCTCCTCGAGCTCGAGCGACTCTGGCCAGTCGTGCTCGACGGCGTCACGGAAGCGGTGCAGGCTGCCGACTCCGGGATTGCCGCCCCACGAGAAGACGAGCCGGCGCGCGCATCCCATCCCGATCAGCTGGTCGTAGATCAGGTCGGGTGTCATCCGGACGAGGCTGAGCCGCCGCCGTCCCTGTCGGATGATCTCGTGCCCCGCCGCGAAGGGGATAAGGTGGGTGAAGCCCTCGAGCGCAATCGTGTCGCCGTCCCGCACGAGCGCCGCGATCGCCACGTCGAGAGAGGCGATCTCGGCCCTGCGACGAGGCGGTGGAAGAATGTTCGGGTCGCGCACCACTGTGCTCAGAACGAACACCCTAGTCCGTTGCTCGGTCTCGGTCAATGCGCTCGGTTCGGCCGTGGGCTCGGCTTGACGGCCTCCGACCGCTGTGGTTGAGTCGCGCGCCATGCGCATCGGCGCCCTCGTCCCGAACAGCGGTCGACTGCCGCTCGAGCGCGGCATCCCGGCGCTGGCGCGCGCCGCCGAGACGGCCGGCTACGAGTCGCTCTGGGTCAGCGATCACATCGTTCTGCCCGAGCGGATCGAGTCTCGCTACCCGTTCGCCGAGGATGGCAAGGCAACGTGGCCCACGGACACGCCGTACGTCGACGCGCTGATCGCGCTCGCGCTGATCGCGGGTGCAACCGAGCACGCGACGATCGGAACGGCGGTGCTCGTGCTCCCCCTCCGGCACCCCGTCGTCTTCGCGAAGCAGGCCGCGTCGATCGATGTCGCGAGCGGCGGGCGACTGCGGCTCGGGGTCGGCGCGGGCTGGTTGCGCGAGGAGTTCGAGGCGTTGGGCGTGCCGTTCGAGGGCCGTGGCGGCAGGCTCGTCGAGTGGATGCAGATCGCGCGCGACTGCTGGACCGGGAGCCCGCCGGAGAGGAGCAGCGAGCGATACACGCTGCCCGCGGGCGTGCTCTCCCTGCCTCGCCCGGCCCACGAGATCCCGTTCCTGGTCGGGGGCCACTCGCCGGTCGCCCTCCGTCGAGCCGGCCGGCTCGCCGACGGCTGGCTCGCCCAGCAGTCGCTCTCCGAGCTCGACCCGGAGGCGCTCGCCGCCGCCGTCCTCGCGCTGCGAACGGCCGCCGAAGAGGCCGAGCGCGATCCGGACTCGCTCCAGGTGGTGCTCCGGCTCGTCGACTCGGCCGGGCGAGGCGCCGAGGTCGCGGCGGCGCTCCCCGCGCTGGCCGAAGCCGGCGTCGAGGAGATCGTGGTCAACATCGACTGGGATGCCCGCGATCCTGCCCCGGAGCTCGCGCGGATGCGCGCCGGCTGACGTGCACGACCTCGAAGGCAAGACGGTCCTCCTTACCGGCGCGTCCCGCGGGATCGGCGCGGCAACGGCCCGCGCCCTCGGAGAGGCCGGCGCGAGCGTGATCGCCCACTACGGCTCGCACCGCGGGGGGGCCGAGGGTGCAGTGGCGGCGATTCCTCAGTCGGACCGGCTCCTGCTCCAGGCCGATCTCTTGCAGCGCGGCGCCGCCCGCAAGCTCTGGCGCGAGGCGGTCGCCTGGCACGGCCGTGTCGACGTCCTCGTCGTCAACGCCGCGACGATGCCGACGACCGCTTTCGATGGCTCGGACGAGGAGTGGGACGAGGGCTGGGCGCTCGCCGCGCAGGTGAACCTACTCGAGCCGGCGAGCCTGATCCGCGAGGCCGTCCGCCACTTCCTCGAGCAGGAGGGCGGAATCGTGATCGCGCTCTCGAGCTGGGCCGCGCAGCGCGGCTCGGCGATCTCGCACCTCGGCGGCTACGCCGCGTCGAAGGCCGCGCTCGCAAGCCTGACCCAGACCGTCGCCCGGAACTACGCCGCGGCCGGGATCCTCGCCTACGTCGTCGCGCCGGGGATCGTCCGCACGCGGCTCTCGGAGGCATCCGCGGCCGCGCGCGGCGGGATCGAGGCGGTGAACGCGGCGCTCGCGCTCGGGGAGATGGTTCCCCCCGAAGAGGTCGCGGAGCTGATCGTCTTCCTCGCCTCGGGCCGGTGCCGCCACCTCACGGGTGCGACGATCGACGTGAACGGTGCCAGCAACATCCGGTGAGGCCGTCGGCTGACCCTGAGCCGCGCGGCGCGCTCGTCGTTGGCGGAGCGAAGGGAATCGGGCGCGCGATCGCTCGCGCCCTTGCCGAGCGCGGCGACGATACCGTCGTCGCGGACGTGGACGTCGCCGCTGCGGCCGAATGCGTGCGCTCGCTCGCCGCCGAGGGGCTCAGCGCCCGGGCGATCGAGCTCGACGTCACCGACGTGATCACCGTGCGCGAGGTCGTGGCCAAGGTCGACGCGGAGACGCCGCTCGAGACTGTCGTCGCGAATGCCGGGGTCGCGCTCAGACGCCCGCTCGTCGAGGTCGAGCCGGAGGAGTACGAGCGGCTGATGGCGGTGAACGTGCGCGGGGTCTTCTTCGTCGTCCAGGCCGCCCTGCGCGCACTCGTGCCGCGCGGGCGCGGCAGCATCGTCACCGTCTGCTCGACCTCGGGCTTCACCGCCTCGACCGGGCCGATGGTCGCCTACGACGCCTCGAAGGGGGCAGTGCGGCTGCTGACGCAGGCAGCGGCGCGCGAGGTCGGCCCGAGCGGCGTGCGGGTGAACGCGGTCGCGCCGGGGACGGTCGAGACCGACCTGACTCGGGGCCTCGCGAGCCCCGAGGAGCTCGCCGCGCTCGGGCGAGAGCGCGTCCCGCTCCGCCGGCTCGGCAGGCCCGAGGAGATCGCCGCCGCGGTCGCGTTCCTCTCCTCGCCCGCGGCGGCGTACATCACCGGCCATGTGCTCGTCGTCGACGGCGGCTGGCTCGTGTGAGGGTCGGCTCTCGCTTGACACCGTTTCACCGAAGGTTCACCATGCGGACATTACGACCGCCATGCGAACGCCTGCGTCCACTAGCTCCTCGCGGCAGGAAGGCTCGACCGAGGTGAGCCGCGCATCCCTTGCCGACGCCGAGCGAGCGAGCCGGCTCGTCGTCGAGCTGAAGGGGATCAAGAAGTCGTTCGGCAGCGTCGAGGTGCTCCACGGAGTCGACCTCAAGGTGCACTCCGGCGAGCACGTCGTCATCTTCGGGCCGTCCGGCTCTGGCAAGTCGACGCTCCTGCGCACGATCAACCTGCTCGAGGAGCCGAGCGCGGGCTCTGTGCGCGTGCTCGGGGTGGAGTACGGGCCGGGGCTGCCCGGCGAGCGCGCCGAGAAGCGCGGGGGGCCGTTGCAACTGCGCCGCCACGTGGGGATGGTCTTCCAGCAGTTCAACCTCTTCCCGCATTTGACCGCGCTCCACAATATCTCGCTCGCGCTCCGCTCGGTTCGCAGCCTCGGCCGCCGCGAGGCCGAGGAGAAGGCGGGGATCGCGCTCCGCCAGGTCGGACTCCTTCCCTGGGCGGGCCACTTTCCGGGCGAGCTCTCGGGCGGCCAGCAACAGCGGGTCGCGATCGCCCGTGCGCTCAGCCTCGATCCCGAGGTGATGCTCTTCGATGAGCCCACCTCCGCGCTCGATCCGGAGCTCGTCGGCGAGGTGCTCGCGGTCATGCGCGCGCTCGCAGAGAGCGGGATGACGATGGTGATCGTCACCCACGAGCTCAACTTCGCTCGCGAGATCGGCGACTTCAACGTCTTCATGGACGAGGGCCTCGTCGTCGAGTCGGGGCCGCGCGGCTTCCTCGACATCTGCGAGAACGCGCGGACGAAGCGGTTCCTGAAGGCCGTGCTGTGAGGCTCCTCGCGAACTACGACTGGGGCCTAATCTGGGAGAACAAGGAGGATCTCCTCCGCGGCCTGCTCGTCGCGATCCAGGTCGCCGCCGTTGCGCTCGTGCTCTCAGTTGCCATCGGCCTCGTGCTCGCGCTCCTGCGGCTGGGCAAGCCGCCGGTCTCCTGGCTCGCCGCGATCTACGTGAACGTCTTCCGCGGCGTCCCGGCGCTCGTCAGCGTGATCTGGGTCTACTTCGGTTGGTCGCTCGTCGTCGGGATCAGCTTCACCGTCTTCCAGGCCGGGGTGATCGCGCTTACCCTCCTCTACAGCGCCTTCATCTCCGAGATCTACCGCGCCGCGCTGCAGGCGATCCCGAAAGGCCAGCGCGAGGCAGGGCTCGCGCTCGGGATGCATCCGGCGAGGATCTTCGTCCAGGTCACCCTCCCGCAGGCGACGAAGATCGCGATTCCGAACATCGGAAGCATGTTCATCGGGATGATCAAGGACACCTCGACCTTCACCGTGATCGGGCTGCTCGAGCTCGTCCGCGTGACGCAGAACCTGAACTCGACGACGTTCCAGCCGTTCGTCCTCTACACCGCCGCGGCCGGTCTCTACGTCGCCGCCGCATTCTTCTTCGACTTCCTCTTCCGGGCGTTCGAGAAGACGCTGACCACACCGCCGAGCGGAGGGATCGCACGGGCCGCGGCAGGCAGGCGGCGCCGCCGGATCGAGCTCGTGATGAAAGACGTCGAAGCGCTCTCTGGCAAGACCTAGTCCCCACAATGGCCGAAGGCCACAACCACGGAGGAGTATCGAAGTGACACGCACGCGAATCGGGAGACTGCTCTTTGCCGTCGCCCTTGCCCTTGCCCTGACGACGATCGCGCTCGCCTGCGGCGGCGACGACGACGAGAGCAGTGACGGCGCCGCTACGACCGAGACGAGCGCGGCGACCACGGAAGGGGAAACGGACACAGAGACGGAGACGGGCGACGTGGCCGACCTGAACCTCGTCGACTCGTCGAAGCTCACGGTCGGGATGTCGCTCCAGTTCGAGCCTCAGATGTACCTCGACGACAGCGGCGAACCCGCCGGATACGACGTCGTGCTCGTCGAGGAGCTCGCCGAGCAGATGGGCGTCGAGCTCGACATCCAGAACCTCGACTTCAACGGCCTGATTCCCGGTCTCGTCTCGAAGCGGTTCGACATGGTCTCGGTCGGTCTCTCCGCGACCCCGGAGCGCAAGGAGTCGGTCGACTTCAGCCGCGAGTACGTGCCGTACGTCCAGGTCCTCGCAGCCGCGGCCGACGACTCGACGGAGGCGACGATCGAGGCGTTCAACAGCTCTGACAAGGCGATCACCTCGCTCCAGGGCTCGACGGCCGAGAAGCTCGTCGCGGCAACGTTCCCGGAGGCGCAGTCGAAGTCGTTCCCGGATCAGAACGCGGCGTTCCTCGAGGTCTCCACCGGCCGTGCGGATGCGATCGTCGTCGAGAACTACCTCCTCGCCCAGTTCAACGAGTCGAACGACGACGCCCTCGAGGAGGTCGCGCTGGAGGAGCCGCTCCAGGTCGAGTACGGCTCCTACGCCGTGCAGAAGGGCAACACGGCGCTCGCCGACTACCTGAGCGACTTCATCTGCGAGAAGCAGGAGAGCGGCGAGCTCGCGGACATCTACGAGGAGACGATCGGAGCGGAGCTCCCGGAGATGCCCGAGTGCTCGTGAATCGATTCGAAAGCGGTGACTGACGCGAGCTACGACCTGATCGTCGTCGGCGGCGGGCCCGCAGGGCTCGCCGCCGCGGCGGAGGCGGCGTCGACGGGACTCTCGGTCTGCCTCGTCGACGAGCGGCCGACCTTCGGCGGGCAGATCTTCAAGCAACCCGGCCCCGGCTTCCGGGTCACCGAGCCGGCCGCGGTCGGGCGGGAGTACGTCCGCGGTCGCGCGCTGATTGCGGCCGCTGAGCGAGCGGGCGCTCGGCTCCTGCCCCGGACGAGCGCCGTCGCGATCCGCGGCACGACGCTCGTGCTCGTCGAGGACGGCGAGCCCGCCCGCACGGTCGAGGCGGGGCGGCTGCTGCTCGCGTCCGGCGCCCACGATCGGCCGGTCGTCTTTCCCGGCTGGACGCTGCCCGGCGTGCTCACGGCGGGCGGAGCGCAGACGCTCGTGAAGACCCAGCGCGTGCTCCCGGGAAAGCGGATCGTCTTCGCGGGGAGCGGCCCGCTCGCGCTCGCGTTCCCGGCCCAGCTCCGCGGCTATGGCGCGAACGTCGAGCTCGTGCTCGAGGCCGGACCCGCGCCGGGGCCGCGCGACGTGCTCCGGCTCCTCGCGGCGGCTCGCGGAAACGTACCGCTCCTCCGCGACGCCGTCGCCTACCGGACGCGGCTCCTGCGCGACCGCGTTCCGCTCCGCTACCGCCGGATCGTGGTTCGCGCGGAGGGCGAAGGCCGAGTCGAGGAGGTCGTGCACGCGTCCGTCGACACGGCTTGGCGGCCGCTGGCGGGCACCGAGGAGCGGGTGGCCGCCGACACGCTCTGCGTCGGCTACGGCTTCTTTCCCTCGGTCGAGCTCCTCCGCCTCGCGGGATGCGACTTCGTCTACGACGAGGATCTCGGTGGCCCCATCGTCGTCCGCGACGAGTGGCTGCGCACGACCACGCCCGACGTCTCGGCCGCCGGGGACGGGACCGGCGTCGCCGGCTCCTACGTCGCGATCGACGAGGGCCGGCTCGCGGCGCTCGGCGCGGCGCTCGATCTCGGCACGCTCGCTCCGGAGGCGGCCGCAGCTCGCGCGGCGCCCCTGCGCCGGCGACTCGCTCGCAAGGAGGCGTTTCGCCGAGCGCTCCGGCGGATGCACGCCGTCGGCCCGGGGATCTACGAGCTCGCCACTCCCGCGACGGTCGTCTGCCGCTGCGAGGAGGTGACTGCAGGGGCGCTCGACGCCGCGAGCGAGGGAACCGACGACGTCAACGTCGTCAAGTCCCTCACGCGGGCCGGGATGGGGCTCTGCCAGGGCCGGAACTGCCAGCGCCAGATCGCGGCGACGCTCGCGCTTCGGCACGGCGGCTCGATTGCGAGCCTGCCCGTCGCGACGGCGCGGCCGCCCGTGCGCCCGGTGCCCATCGGCGCCGTCGCCGACGCGAGCCTCGAGGACGGAGGCTTCTTCACCGTTGAGGGCTGATTCCCCTGCCGCCTGGCCGCCCGCGAGGGCGCTCCGCGCGCCGCTCCCGCAGAGCACCGACGTCCTGATCGTGGGCGGCGGCCTCGCCGGGACTGCCCTTGCCTACTACCTCGCCCGCGCCGGGGTCGAGTGCGTGCTCGTCGAGCGGGCGGAGCTGAACCGCGAGGCCTCGGGCACGAACGCCGGCAGCTTCCACTTCCAGATCGCGCTCCACCAGCTCACCGCGCTCGAGACGGGCAACGTACGGGAGCGCCTCCAGACCGAGGTGCGACTGCACGCGGAGGCGGCGGAGGTCTGGAAGACGCTCGAACGCGAGCTCTCGGGCTCGCTCGAGATCCACATCACGGGCGGGCTCATGGTCGCCGAGACCCCTGACGAGCTCCGGCTCCTGCACGAGAAGCGCGAGCTCGAGGAGGAGGCCGGGCTCGAGACGCACGTGCTCGAGGGCGCGGAGCTGCGCGAGTTCGCCCCCTACCTGGCCGACGACCTGCTCGGTGCGACCTGGTGCCCCGACGAGGGCCATGCGAACCCGATGCTGGCCGCGCCGCTCTTTGCCGCGCGGGCCGCCGAGGCGGGCGCCGAGCTGAGGACGCACGCGGAGGTGACGAGGGTCGAAGTCGATCCCGACGGCGGCGCCCGCCGGTTCACGGTGAGCACGGGTGCGGGGCGCGTCCACGCACGGCGCGTCGTCAACGCGACGGGAGCGTGGGCGAACGAGGTCGGCGCGCTCGTCGGCCTTCGCCTGCCGATGCGGGCCGAGGGGCTCCACCTCAACGTCACCGAGCCGTGCGAGCGCGTGCTCGAGCCGATGATCCAGCACATCGGTCGCCGGCTGACGCTGAAGCAGTCGACGAACGGCACCTTCATCATCGGCGGCGGTTGGCCTGCCAATCCGGAGCCGCCGCCGGGACGGTTCTCGACGACCTGGGAGAGCACGGCCGGGAACGTCGCGGTCGCCCTGCGCGTCCTCCCGCTGCTCGCCGAGGTGCGGATCGTGCGAACCTGGTCGGGGGTGATGGCCTTCACGGCAGACCTGGCGCCGATCGTCGGTGAGTCGGCGCGGCTGCCGGGATTCCATACCCTGATCGCGACGACCGGTTTTACACTCAGCCCCCTGCTCGCCCAGCTCCTCGCCGAGGAGCTCGCCACCGGGCGCGCCGCGATCCCGCCCGCCTACGCGGTCGACCGCACTCCGGCCGGCCAACCGACGACCTGACGAGGTGACGATGACGCGAGACGACGTGGACTGGCGCGGATACTGGCCCGCCTGTCCGACCCCCTTCGCCGAGGACGGCAGTTACGACGCGGAGGCGCACCGCGCGCTCCTCGACTGGTACGTCGGCGAGGGGATGCACGGCGTCTTCGTCAACGGCACCACCGGCGAGTGGTTCTCGCAGAGCCCCGAGGAGCGCCGGCTCGTGGCCGAGAACGCGATCGACGCCGTGGCAGGGCGGCTGACGGTCGTGATCGGCTGCACGTCCTACACCGCACGCGAGGGCGCGGAGCTCGGCCGCCACGCGCTCGCGGCCGGCGCCGACGGGATCGGCTCGACGCCGCCGCCCTACGCGAAGACCTACCCGGACGAGACGGTCCGCTACTACCGCGACCTCGCGGAGACGGTCGACGGGCCGGTGATGATCTACAACTGGCCGCACGGCACGGGCGTCGACATCGACGCAGTGCTCGCCGAACGGCTCGTCGAGATCGGCAACGTGGTCGCAATTAAGGACTCGACGCCGAGCTTCGAGCAGTTCGCGGAGACGACGCGCAGGATCGTCGACCGCGTGCGGGTGATCGGGCCGTTCATGTCCGAGGCCGGGCTCGATCTGCTGCTCGAGGTCGGCGGCGACGGCTTCATCGGCGGCGGCTCGCTCTGGGGGAGACCCGACGCCGAGTTCTGGGAGGCCGTCTGGCGCGGCGACCTCGAGCCCGCTCGCGAGCACGCGCGACGCATGGACGAGCTCTTCCCGAAGCTCTGGCTCCCCGGCGGGTGGGGCGGCCACTACGGCGCCTATCAGAGCCAGCTCAAGGTGCTGATGGGACTTCTCGGTCAGCCGATCGGCCCCACCGTACGCCCGCCGCGGCTTCCGGTGACCGACGCGGAGAGCATCGGGGCGATGCGCGGGGTGCTCGTCGAAGCCGGCCTGCTCGAGCGGCCGGCGGAGGTCCGAACGTGAGCTTTCAGGGCGTCGACCACGTCGGCGTCGGCGTCGGCGACATCGACGAGGCGATCGCGTTCTACGGACGGCACGTCGGCTTCGACCGCGTGCTTTTCGACTGGACGGGCGAGCTGACGAGCGTCGAGGCGTTCGCCGGCCGAGCGCCGCATGCCCGCGTTGCGATGCTCGAGTCGAGCAGCGCGACCCCGATCGGCCCCGGTCGCGTAAAGCTCGTCCAGATCCTCGACAGCGACGACCCGCCTCCCGTACCGGCGGGCCAGGCGTGGGGCGAGGTCGGCGTCTGCGAGATCTGCCTCCACGTCCGGAACGTCGGCGAAGTGCATGCCGCCCTCGTCGCCGCCGGCTGCGAGGAGCTGATGCCGGCGCAGAGCTCCGCGGTCGTCCCGCACGACATCGCCCTCGACATCTCCTACGTCGCCGATCCCTGGGGAACGAAGCTCGAGCTGATCGAGTGGACCGGCCTCTGGCGTTCGCTGCCCGGCCCGGCCCGAGCCGAGGGCGTCAACCACGTCGCCTTCGGCGTCACCGAGATGGCGCGCACGCGCGCCTTCTACGAGCGGCTCGGCTTCACCGAGCTCCTCTTCGAGTCGGTCGACTTCTTCGACCCGATGGCGCCCTGGTACGAGGCGCCCTGGTACGACCCGGGGAATCTCCCTGCGCAGCACATGACGATGCCGATGTCGTCGCAGGGCGCGGCGATCGAGCCGGTCGTCCTCGACCCGCCAGGGCCCGACTGCCGGGGCGAGTGGGGACATCTCGGCCCGATGGACTTCGGGATCCGCGTCGCCAGCATCGACGCCGCGACAGCCGAGCTGCGCGCCGACGGAATCGAGGTGCACGGCGAGCCGCAGACGATCGACCTCGGCGGCGGCCGCGAGTGGCGAACCGTCGCCTTCGCCGAACCCGACGGCAACTACGTCTCCCTCGTCGAGGCTCGGTACTGATGGACGCGCGCCTTCCTCTCCACGGCGGGCTCGAGCGCGGCCCGGCCGTGACGTTGACCCTCGACGGCCGTCCGGTGACCGCGTACGAGGGCGAGAGCGTCGCGACGCTGCTCTACGCCGAGGGCCACCTCGCGACGCGCTTCACCCGCAATGGCGAGCCGCGCGGCGTCTACTGCGGGATGGGCGTCTGCTTCGACTGCCTGGTCGTCGTCGACGGGATCCCGAATACGCGCGCCTGCGTCACCTGGGTGCGCGAGGGGATGGCGGTCTCGAGGCAGGACGGCTTCGCGCCCCTGCGGGAGGACGGCTGATGCAGATGTACGTCGCCGGCGAGTGGCGCGGCGCCGAGCGCGAGGAGGAGGTCCGGAACCCGTTCGACGGCGAGGTCGTCGGCACCGTCCCGGTCGCTAGCGCCGCCGATGCGCAGGCGGCGATCGCTGCCGCTGTAGACGGCGCGGCGGCGATGCGCGGCTTGTCTGCCTGGGAGCGGAACGAGATCCTCCGTCGCGCAGCCGGGCTCGTCGAGGGCTCCGTCGAGGAGCTGGCACGGACGATCGCGCTCGAGGTCGGAAAGCCCCTCGCTGAGGCGCGAGGGGAAGCCGGCCGGATCGCCGACCTGCTCCGGCTCTCCGGTACGGAGGGCGCGCGACTGCACGGCGAGACGGTGCCGGTCGACGCGTCGGCGAACGGCGCCGGCAAGCTCGCCTTCACCCTGCGCCAGCCATGCGGGACCGTCGTCGCGATCACGCCCTTCAACTATCCGGCGCTGCTCGTCGTGCACAAGGTCGGCCCGGCCCTCGCGGCGGGGAACGCCGTGGTGCTGAAGCCCGCCCGCCAGACCCCGCTGACGGCGCTCTTCCTCACCCGCACGCTGCTCGAGGCGGGGCTGCCGGAGAACGCGCTCCAGTGCCTCACCGGACCCGGCGCCGAGCTCGGCGACGTCCTCTGCGCCGATCCGCGGGTCCGCAAGATCAGCTTCACGGGCTCGACCGGGGTGGGCGAGCAGATCACGCGCGTCGCCGGCGTCAAGCGGCTCTCGCTCGAGCTCGGCTCGAACTGTCCGCTGATCGTGCTCCCGGATGCCGACCTCGAGCAGGTTGCGGCCGCGACGTTGACGGGCGGCTACGTCAACGCGGGCCAGGTCTGTATCTCGGTGCAGCGCGTACTCGTGGCGCGGGAGGTCTACGCGGATTTTGTGGACGTGCTGACGCCGCTCGTCGAGGGCTTGCGCACCGGGCACCCACTCGACGACGCGACGGGGCTCGGGCCCGTGATCTCGGAGGCCGAGGCCGAACGGGTCGAGCGGACGATCCGCGCCGCGGTCGACGGCGGCGCCACGCTTCTGGCCGGCGGCGAGCGCGAGGGCGCCGTGGTCTCGGCGGCGGTCGTCGGCGACGTCGATCCGGCGATGGAGCTCTCGCGCGGCGAGCTCTTCGGCCCCGCGGTCGCGCTGACGCCCGTGAGCGGGATCGATGAGGCCATCGCTCTCGCGAACGACAGCGACTACGGCCTCGGCGCCGGCCTCTTCACCTCGAGCATCGAGCACGCGCTCCGCTTCGCTCGCGAGGTCGACAGCGGCTCGATCCAGATCAACTCGTCACCGCTCTGGCGCGCCGACCTGATGCCCTACGGCGGTCTCAAGGGCAGCGGAATCGGCAAGGAAGGCCCGCGCTACGCAGTCGAGGAGATGACCGAGCTGAAGACGATCGTCTTCCACGACACCTGATCGCTACAGTGTAGCCATGCGTAGTAGAGCACGGCCCGCAAGAACTCAGCCGTTCTCGATCCGGCTCGGTGAGCAGGCCGACCTGCTCGTTCGGGAGGAGGGACGCCGGTCCGGACGCTCGCGGAGCGTGGTCGTCGAGGAGCTCGCCGAAGAGGCGGCGAAGACGCGCTTGTTTCCCGGGATCGCGTTCCGGGATGCTCCGCGTCGCGCGTGGGCGATCGGAAGCGGCCTCGATGTCTGGGAGATCGTCGACCTGCTTCGATCCTACGACGGAGACGAGGACTCGCTTCGGGCGAGCCATCCGCTCGTGACCGAACGTCACCTGCAGCTCGCGCACGCGTACGCCGACCGCTTCCCGGAGGAGATCGAGGCGATCCTAGAGGAGCAGCACCGCCCGCTCGACGAGCTCCGCGAGCTCTATCCGTTCATCCGCGTCGCCGAATAGATGGTTGATCGGAGAATGACGCGCAGCCGGGGGCGGTCACGACCAAGCCGGGCGCCGCACTCGCGGGCCGTTCAGGCCCGTGGCCTGGGCGGTTCGCGAGGGTGGTGATCCGGCGCCGTGTCGTGGCCGTCATCCGGGCCGCCGTCATTCTCCGATCAACCATCTAACGGTGCGACTGCTTCTCGACGCCCACGTGTCGGGGCGACGAGTCGGTGGAGCGCTTCGTGAGCACGAGCACGACGTTCGGGCGCTCGACGACGAACGGCAGCTCGAAGGTCTCCCTGACGGCGAGGTGCTCGCGCTTGGTGCGGCCGAGCAACGCATTCTCGTCACCCACAACATCGCTCACTTCCCGGGAATCCTGCGCGAATGGGCCGAGGCGGCCCGCTCTCACGCGGGCGTGATCCTCGTCTACGGGATCGACCACGGCGAATTCGACCTGATCGCGCGAGGAGTCCAGCGCCTGCTCGAGCAGCGTTCGAGCCAGGAGGCGTGGGTCGACTATCCGGCGATCCTGAATCGCAGCTTCGCCTGTGGCTAGACGGGGGCGGGATCGAACCGGGCCGCAGAGAACGGGGCCAAGTCGTACGGGACCGACCGGCCCCGCGAGAGGTCGGCGACGAGCTTCCCCATCATCGGCGCCGCCGTGAAGCCGAGATAGGGAAACGAGGCGACGAAGAAGCCTGGTACTTCGTCCAGCTCGCCGAGGATCGGGCGGTGATCCGGGGTGCCGTTGCAGAAGCCGGTCCAGATCCGGAGCAGGCGAACGTGGGCGAGAGCGGGGATCACGCGTGTGGCAACGCGGAGATTTCCCCGCAGGGAGGCCATGTTCACGTCGGCGCGGCCGGCGTCGTCGAGCTCCGACGACCAGCCGCCGCCGATCAGGATCGAGCCGTGGACGGACTGCTTCACGGTCAGCGGCTCCCCCGCGCAGTAGACGAGGTGCTGGACGAGCTGCGCGACCGGCTCGGTCACGTGCGCCTGGAGCGGGACGCTCTCGACGGGCAGCGGTACGCCCACGAGCTCCGCCACTCGTCCGGCGGCGGTGCCCGCGCAGTCGACCACCCGCTCGCACTCGATCGGGCCGCGGTCGGTCTCGACCCGGAATCCGACCGCGGTCTGCTCGATCGCGAGCACATCGCTGCCGGGCGCGAGAACGGCGCCCTCCGCTCGCGCCGCGCGCGCGAATGCCGGTGTCGAGACGAGCGGGCTCGCCTTGCCCTCGACCGGGCAGAAGAGCCCGCCGGCGAGCGAGCGAGAGAGGTACGGCGCGGTGCGCCTCAGCTCCTCGCGCGAGAGGAGCTCGACCTCGAGCCCGGCCTCCCGCTCGATCGCGGCCTTCCGCTCGATCGCCGCCAGCTCCTCCTCGGTCTCTGCGGCGAGGAGGCCGCCGCTCACCTTCACCTCCAGGTCGGCGCCGAGCTCGGCGGGCAGCTCCTGCCAGAGCCGGACCGCGTCGATCAGGAGCGGGATCGTCGGCGCCCAGCTCCGGGCCCAGTCCTCGCCGAGCGTGACGAAGGGCTCGAACTGGATCTGGACGTGGAAGCCGCCCGCGTTCCGCCCGGAGGCCTCGGCGTTCAGGCTGTGCCGCTCGGCAAGAACGACGTCGATTCCGGCCTTCGCGAGGTAGTAGGCCGCCGCGCAGCCGGTCAGGCCGCCGCCGATGACGAGGGTGTCGCAGCGCCTACCGCTGCGGCTAGAGTCGAGTGCAGGCCCCGAGCGCAAGGAGACCATGATGCCCAGCGAGTTTCGCGGTAGCTACTCGGTCCTCGTCACCCCCTTCACCGAGGACGGCTCGCAGCTCGACGTCGATGCTCTCCGCGACTTCCTCGACTGGCAGCTCGAGTCGGGTGTCCCGGGCGTGATCGTCCTCGGGACGACGGGCGAGTTCCTGACCGTGACCGATGAGGAGCGGACGCAACTCGTCGAGGAGACCGTCAAGCATCTGGACGGCCGGATCCCGGTGCTCGTCGGGACGATGAACGCCTCGACGGCGAACGCCGTTCGCTACAGCCGGGAGGCCGAGGAGCTCGGCGCGGACGGGCTGATGATCGTGCCGCCCTACTACTACACCCCGACCGAGGCCGAGATCTTCGCCTACTACCGCGCCGTTGCCGAGGCGGTCTCGATCCCGCTCATGCTCTACAACAACCCGGTCACGTCCAACGTGGACATGTCCGCCGAGTTCGTCGCCCGGCTCACGCGCGCCTTCGAGAACGTCCGCTACATCAAGGAGGCGAGCATGGACGTCGCCCGCGTCTACGACATCGTCGAGGCCACGGACGGAGTGATGAGCGTTTTCGCCGGCGAGCGCATCGTCGAGTCGTTCCTCCTGGGCGCGGTCGGCTACGTCAATCCGTACGGGAACTACATCCCGCGCGCCTCGGCGCGGATCTGGGACATGCTCGTCGCGGGCCGGCTCGAGGAGGCGAAGCGGATCCAGCGGCTGATCTCCCGGATCGACCATGTGATCGCCGAGGGGCACCCGACCTACGGGCACCAGTGCTACTCGAAGGCGCTCGCTGGCGCTGTCGGGCACCCGGTCGGCGACGTGCGACCGCCGCTGACGACGTTCGCCGAGCTCGGCGCCGAGGGGCGTGAGCGACTCGGCCAGATCACGCCGCTCCTTGCCGAGCTCGACGTCCTGCTCGACGAGCTCGAGCCGGATCCCGCGCTCTCGCGAGCCTGAGGAAGGCTTGACTCGGCCGAAGTGCGGGCATAGCCTGGACCATCCTCAGCGCACGACTGTTCGTATCGTGAACATCGAGGAAGCCACTACTCCGATTGGAGACAGGCATGAGCACGCATGACGTGGAGACCGGGACACCTGCGGCCGAGTCGGGGAGCGCCGCGGCCCGCGGTGGGACGAGCCGGCGGCGGCTACTCGAAGCCGGCGGCCTTGGCCTGCTCGGCGCCGGCGTCCTCGGGCTCTCGGGCTGTATGGGCGACGACGATGACGAGCCCAACGCAGCAGCGCCCGCAGGCGCGACGACCGCGGGCGGCTCCAGCTCGTCGGGCGACTCGATCCTCGACAAGTGGACGCGCGACAAGACGGCGAAGCTGGGAGTCGACCTGAGCTTCCCGCCGCTCCAGTTCAAGGACGACAGCGGGAAGCCGACCGGCTATCAGGTCGAGATCACGGAAATGATGATGAAGGAGCTCGGAGTTACGCCCGAGTATGTGGAGACGCCGTTTGCCCAACTCTTCCCGGGCCTCTCCGCCGGCAAGTTCGACATGCTCGGGATCGCGGTCACGATCCTGCCGTCGCGCGCGCTCCGCGGCGACTTCGCAGACATCCCGGCCTTCTACGAATCCAACGTGGTCGTCGTCAAGAAGGACTCGAACGCGAGCACGCTCGAGGACCTTGCGACGTCGAGGTTCGCGGTCCTGCAGGGCAGCTCCCAGGCTGCGAGCTCGGGAGCGCTCTTCCCGAAGGCAACCTTCAACGAGTTCGCGTCCGAGAACGACGCCGCGACGGAGGTGGCCGTCGGTCGCGCCGACGCCGCGATCTTCAGCGAGTTCTCGACGTCGTCCGTCCTCGGCGGCAACGACGATCTCGCCGCGCTGCCCGTGCCGCCGCTCTTCGTCGACGCGAACAGCTACTTCATGACGCAGGGCGACACGAAGCTCTGGCTCTGGGTCTCGAACTGGGCCCGCTACCAGGCCTCGCACGGCACGTTCAGGGCGCTGTGGGAGAAGTGGGTCGTGCCGAATACCGAGAAGTTCGATCTCCAAACTGCCGTCGTCGGGATCAACGGGAACGCGGAGACGATCGGCCAGTAGTCGCTCCCGCCGAATCGAGGGCATCGCCGCCACGATGACGAACGTGCTCGCATACGAGTTCGCCTGGGGGCCGGTGCTCGACCGCTGGGACCTCTTCCTGCTCGGGGCCTGGCTCGACGTCTGGGTGACGGCGATCTCGTTCGTCCTCGCGTGCGCGCTCGGGATCGGGATCGCCGTGCTGCGCCTCTCGGGCGTCCGGCTGCTCAGCGCGCCCGCATTCGCCTACGTGCAGATCCTGCGAGGAGTGCCGCTGCTCGTCTTCCTCTACTGGGTCTACTTCGGGGTCGCGATCGTGATCGGGCTCAACTTCAGCCCCGTGCAGGCGGGAATCGTCGCCTTGACACTCACCGGCTCGGCCTACACGGCCGAGATCTTCCGCGGCGGGCTTCAGGCGCTCGACGCCGGCCAGGCCGAGGCCTCGCGCTCGCTCGGGCTGAGCCGGACCGGGACCTACCGGCACGTCCTGCTCCCGCAGACGCTGCGGATCGTGATTCCGCCGCTCGGGAACGTCTTCATCGGCCTGCTCAAGGGCGCGACCCTGCTCTCGATCATCGCGGTCAGCGACATGGTCAGCGTCGCGAACGATCTGAACATCAACTTCTTCACCCCGTTCGAGGCCTTCACCGCGGTTGCGGTCATTCTCGTGGCCCTCGTCGCCGTCTTCTCGGCCGGGGTGACGGTGCTGGAGCGGGTGCTGCGGCTCCCGTGATGGTCGCGTACACGTTCCAGTGGCACGTCGTCCCGGAGTCCGCCGGAGCGCTCGCCCACGGGCTCAAGCTGACCCTGCAGCTCTCGGCGATTTCCTTCGTCCTCTCGCTCGTGCTCGGGCTCGTCGTCGCGCTCTGCCGTCTCGCCCCCTCCAGGCCGCTTCGCGCGCTCGCGTACACATACACCCAGGTCTTCCGGGCGCTCTCGCTCTACGTCTACGTGCTCTTCATCTACTTCGGGATCTCGGCGGTCTTCGGGATCAACCTCGGCACGTTCGCGGCGGGAGTCGTCGCTCTGACGCTCCTGAACAGCGCCTATATGGCGGAGATCTACCGGGCGGCGATCCAGTCGGTCGACCACGGCCAGCGCGAGGCCGCGCTCGCGCTCGGGCTCGGCCACACGCGGACGTTCTCGAGCGTCACCTTCCCGCAGGCCGGCCGCGTGGCGGTGCCGGGCCTCGTCAACCAGCTCGTCGACATCGTCAAGGACTCGTCGATCGTCGCGGTGATCGGCCTCCTCGACCTGATGGGGACGACGATCCAGCTCGTCAGCACCGAGCGGGCGCCGTTCGAGCTCTACACCGCGACGGCTGTCGCCTACATAGTCCTGATCCTTGCGATTTCGGCGGCCGCGGCGCTGCTCGAGCGGCGGCTCGCGCGTCATGTGAGGGGAGGCGGCTCCGGCCCCTCTCCGCTCGAGCGGATGCAGCGCTACCGGTTCGGCGGCCGGGTCCCGACGTGACCGAGGCGGCGGCGAACGAGGCGGCGGAGCTCGATCTCGGCGAGGAGATCGTCGTCGCCGAGGGGATCCACAAATCGTTCAATCGCGGCCAGAAGGAGCGAGAGATCCACGTGCTCCGCGGCGTCGACCTGAAGGTGGCGAAGGGCGAGGTGCTCGTCGTGATCGGCCCGAGCGGCTCCGGCAAGAGCACCCTCCTGCGCTGCCTCAACTTCATCGCGCCGCCCGACGCCGGCAGCGTCACCTTTCTCGGTCACTGCCTCACGGGCGAGGTGCCCCGCCGCCGGCCGGCCGAACGAATGCGCTACGAACGCGACCTCCGCTTCTACCGGACGCACATCGGGATGGTCTTCCAGCACTTCAACCTCTTCCCGCACATGACGGCGGCCGACAACGTCGCGCTCGGGCCCACACGGGCTCTCGGCCTGACGCGCCGAGAGGCGAAGGAGCGGAGCCTCGAGGAGCTCGAGCGGGTCGGGATGGGCGAGAAGGCGCGGCAGTATCCGAGTCAGCTCTCCGGCGGCCAGAAGCAGCGCGTCGCGATCGCGCGAGCCCTCGCGATGCGGCCGCAGCTGATGCTCTTCGACGAGGCGACCTCCGCGCTCGACCCCGAGCTGATCGGCGGGATCCTCGAGGAGATGAAGCGGCTCGCGGAGTCGGGGATGACGATGATCGTCGTCACCCACGAGATGGGCTTCGCGCGGGAGGTCGGCGACCGCGTTCTCTTCATGGACGAGGGCGTCGTCGTCGAGGAGGGCGGCGCGCGCGATGTCATCGAACGCCCGCAGAACGAGCGGACCCAGGCCTTCCTGAGCGCGATCCTGAGCTGATGCGCCGCCGCCTCTCCAGCCGCGTGCAGAATCAGGGAGTTCGTCAGCGCAGCCGCGAAAGGAGACCGTCATAGCCGTCGAGCCCAAGCGCGTCGATGCCGCGAACGTCGAGGAGGCCGACCGCCGCTTCGTCTTCCACCCCTTCACTCAGCTCGACCAGCACGAGCGAGCCGGCTCGCCGAGCCTGATCGTCGAGGGCAGCGGCGCCCGCCTCACCGATATCCACGGGCGCAGCTACATCGACGGGATGGCCGGGCTCTGGTGCGTGAACGTCGGCTATGGCCGGCCGGAGATCGCCGAGACGCTGAAGATCCACGCCGAGCGGCTCGGCTACTACCACTCCTTTTCCTCGATGGGCACAGACACGCCGGCTCTCCTCGCCGAGCGGCTGATCTCGCTGGCGCCCGCCGGGATGTCAAAGGTCTTCTACGGCTGCACCGGGTCGGATGCGAACGACACCCAGGTGAAGATCGTCTGGTACTACAACAACGTCCTCGGCCGGCCCGAGAAGAAGAAGATCGTCGCGCGCCAGCGCGGCTACCACGGGGTCACGGTGATGGCCGGCGGGCTGACCGGGCTGCCGGGCGTGCACGCGAACTTCGACCTGCCGCTGCCGATGATCCGGCACACGACGGCGCCGCACCGGCTCTGGGAGGCGGAGCCCGGCCAGAGCGACGAGGACTTCGCCCAGAAGCTCGCCGACGACCTCGAGGCGCTGATCCTCGCCGAAGGCCCGGACACGGTCGCCGCGTTCATCGCCGAGCCGATCCAGGGCGCGGGCGGCGTGCTCGTCCCGCCCGCCGGCTACTTCGGAAAGATCCAGGCCGTGCTCCGCCGGCACGACGTGCTCCTGATCGCCGACGAGGTGATCACGGGCTTCGGGCGGCTCGGCGAGTGGTTCGGGAGCGACGTCTTCGGGATCGAGCCCGATCTGATCACGGTCGCGAAGGGCCTTACCTCCGGGTATGTGCCGCTCTCGGCCTGCATCGTCTCGGAGCGCGTCTGGCGCGTCCTCGTCGAGGCCGGGGCCGAATCCGGGCCGTTCGGGCACGGCTACACCTACAGCTCCCATCCGCTCGCGGCCGCGGTCGCGATGACGAATCTCGACCTGATCGAGAACGAGGGGCTCGTCGCTCAGGCGGCGAGTCGCGGCGCGTTCATGCACGAGCGGCTGAGGGCCGAGCTCGCCGATCATCCGCTCGTCGGGGAGGTGCGCGGCCAGGCTCTGATCGGCGCACTCGAGTTCGTGGCTGCGAAGGATCCGCCGCGGCGCTTCGACCCGCTGGGGAAGGTCGCGGCGCGCGTCACGCGCCGCTGCCTCGAGCTCGGCGTGATCACGCGCGCGCTCCCGGCCTCGGACGCGATCTCCTTCGCGCCGCCGTTCGTGATCTCCGAGGACGAGCTCGACGAGCTCGTGACGACGGTCCGGCGCGCCGTCGACGAGGTGGCGGCCGAGCTGCGCAGCGAGGGTGCGTTGTGATCCGCATCGGCCTGATCGTCAACCCGATCGCCGGCATGGGAGGGCGGGTCGGGCTGAAGGGAACCGACGGTGTGGTCGAGCGCGCGCGCGAGCTGGGGGCGACCCCGGTTGCCGCCGACCGAGCCGAGCGCGCGCTCGTACGGCTGGAGCGCGACCTTGTGTCGCAGCAACACAAAGTCCGCTTCGAGCTCGTCGCTGCGGCTGGCGAGATGGGCGGCGATCTTGCGCTCGGCCGCGGGTTCTCGATCGACGTGCTTCCCGGCGGGGATGGATCGACGACTGCGGCCGACACGCGGGCCGCCGCAGCCGAGCTCGCGCGGCGCGAGGTCGAGCTGATCTTCTTCGCTGGCGGCGACGGCACGGCTCGCGACATCTATGAGGTCGTCTGCGACCGCCTTCCCATCCTGGGGATTCCGACCGGCGTCAAGATGCACTCCGCCGTCTTCGCGACGAGCCCCGAGAACGCCGGCGAGGTCGCTGCGGCGTTCGTCCTCGCCGGCGCGAGCGCGCCACTCCGCGAGGCGGAGGTCGTCGATGTCGACGAGGACGCCGCCCGCGAGGGCCGGATCGAGACGCGGCTCTACGGCGCCGCCCTGGTTCCCGAGGATCGGCTCCGCATGCAAGCCGCAAAGGCGCGCTCCGGGCCGACGGACGAGGCGGCGCTGGACGCTGTCTGCCGTTCGCTTGCGGGCGAGATGGATCCGCGTCGCGTCTACGTGCTCGGGCCGGGGACGACCACGCGGCGCGTCCTGGCGCACCTTGGCCTGCCGAAGACGCTGCTCGGCATCGACGCAGTCCACGGCGGCCGGCTCGTCGGCGCCGACCTCGGCGAGCGGGAGCTGCTCGAGCTGATCGATGGCCAGGCGGCGACGCTCGTCGTCGGCGTTGTCGGCGGCCAGGGAGCGCTGCTCGGGCGCGGCAACCAGCAGCTGAGCCCGACCGTCCTCCGCAGGATCGGGCTCGAGAATGTCGAGGTGGTCGCGGGGCTCGGGAAGCTCCTCGGCCTCGACCCGCCGTGGCTGCGCGTCGACACCGGCGATCCTGAGTTGGACTCTGAGCTCACGGGTTACCGCCGCGTCCACGTGGCGCCCCGCCGCGACGTCGTCTTCAAGGTGGCCGCATGAAGGCGCATCCGTACATGCCGAACTCGACCGAGGAGCAGCATCGCGAGCTTCTGGACGCGATCGGCGCCCCCGATGTCGAGTCGCTCTTCGTCCAGATCCCACCGGAGCACCGCCTCCAGGGTGAGCTCGACCTGCCGCCCGCGCTGACCTCCGAGCCCGCGTTGCGGCGGCACCTGCTCGACCTGCTCGGCCGCAACGAGACGTGTGAGCGCAACCTCAGCTTCCTCGGCGGCGGGATCTGGCAGCACCACGTGCCGGCGATCGTGGACGAGATTGCGCGCCGGAGCGAGTTCCTGACGCCGGTGTGGGGGACACCGTCGTCCGACCACGGCCGCAACCAGGCGTGGTTCGAGTTCGCGAGCCAGCTCGGGGAGCTCGTGGGGATGGAATTCGTCGGCCTGCCGGTCTACAGCTGGGGCTGTGCCGAGGGGCACGCGATCAGGATGGCCGCCCGCCTGACCGAGCGCTCCCATGTGCTCGTCCCACGCCGGATCGGGCAGGAGCGGCTCGCCGTGATCCGAACCTACTGCGGCGCCGCCGAGCTTCCCGGCCACATCGAGGTCGAGCTGGTGGAGCACGACGCCGTCACGGGAGGGCTCGACCTCGACGACCTGCGAGCGAAGCTCTCGTCGCGAACCGCGGCGGTGCTCTTCGAGAACCCCGGCTACCTCGGCATGTTCGAGACGACCGCCGCAGAGATCGCAGCGCTCGCGCGCGCGGCCGGGGCAGAGACGATCGTCGGCGTCGACCCGATCTCGCTCGGGATCGTCGCGCCACCTTCCGAGTACGGCGCCGACATCGTCGTCGGCTCCGTCCAGCCGCTCGGCGTCCACATGTCCTGCGGGGGTGGCGCGGGCGGCTTCATCGCGACGCGCGACGAGGAGCGCTACGCGCACGAGTATCCGACGCTCAACCTGAGCATCGCCGAGACCGTCGCCGGGGAGCACGGCTTCGGGATCGCGCTCTTCCACCAGACCTCGTACGGGCTGCGCGAGGAGGGGAACGACTGGACCGGCAACTCGGTCTACCTCCACGCTGTCGCGAACGCCGCGTACATGGCGCTGCTGGGGCCGGAGGGATTCGCGGAAGTCGGCCGTCTGATCGTCGGGCGAAGTCATTACGCGGCCCGGCGGCTGGCGGAGCTCGACGGCGTCCGCGTCCTCTTCCCGGACGGCTTCTTCAAGGAGCTCGTCGTCTGCTTCGACGACGCGGGCGCGACCGTGGCGGACGTGAACGCCGGTCTGCGCGAGCAAGGGATCTTCGGGGGGAGCGATCTCTCGCGCGACTTCCCGGAGCTCGGACAGAGCGCTCTCTATTGCGTCACCGAGGTGCACACGCGTGAGGACATCGACCGGCTCGTCGGCGTGGTCTCGGATGTGCTTGCATGAGGCGGTACCACGCAGCCGTCTGGGACGAGCCGCTGGTCATGGAAATGGGTCGGCCCGGGCGTCGCGGCATCGTCTTCGACGAGGTCGAGCCGGAGGTGCGCGACGCGGTCGGCGACCCGGCCGAGCTCGTCCCGGCCGGACTGCGCCGAACCGAGCCGCCGGAGCTGCCCGAGCTCTCGGAGCCGGAGGTTCTCCGTCATTACCTCCACCTCTCCCAGGAGACGCTCGGGATGATGGGGATCAGCCTCTTCGGTACCTGCACGATGAAGTACAACCCGCGGCTCGCGTGGGAGCTCGTGGCGCGGCCGGAGGTCGCGGAGCTGCACCCCGACCAGGACGACGAGACGCTGCAGGGCGTGCTCGAGCTCGTGCACGGGCTCGACCTGATCCTGCGCGCGCTCTCGGGCATGGATCAGTTCGTCTTCCAGCCGGGAGGCGGTGCCCACGCCGCGTACACGAACGCGGTGCTCACGCGCGCCTACCACGCCTCGCGGGGCGAGCTCGCGCAGCGCGACGAGATCGTGACGACGATCCAGGCGCATCCGTGCAACCCGGCGACGGCCGCGGCCGCGGGCTTCAAGATCGTGACGCTCCCGCTCGAGGAGAACGGCTATCCCTCGCTCGAGGCGCTCGAGGCCGCCGTCTCGGAGCGCACGGCGGCGCTGATGGTCGGGAACCCGGACGACATGGGGATCTACAACCCCGAGATCGACCG
The DNA here is from genome assembly GCA_013813345.1 of Actinomycetota bacterium. Lineage (GTDB taxonomy): Bacteria > Actinomycetota > Thermoleophilia > Gaiellales > Gaiellaceae > Gaiellasilicea. The sequence goes on along the minus strand of JACCRW010000066.1, from coordinate 3,508 downwards.
GTGGGTCGAGGTCGTCCACGACGCCGGCGGGCTCTGCTTCTACGACCACGCGAACTTCAACGGGGTGATGGGGAAGCTGAAGGCCCGCGACCTCGGCTTCGATGCGTGCATGTACATGCTCCACAAGACCTTCGGAGCGCCGAAGGCGGGCGGCGGGCCGGCCGTCGGCGCGTATGGCTGCACCGCCGAGCTCGCGCGCTTCCTCCCCTCGCCGGTCGTTGCCCGGGAGGGAGGCGGCTATCGCCTCGACCGCGACCGGCCGGACAGCATCGGCAAGGTGCGCGAGTTCTTCGGCAACGTGCCGCAGCTCGTCTATGCCTACACGTGGAGTCGCGCGATGGGCGCCGCGGGGATCGACGAGGCTTCGGACATCTCCGTCCTCCTGAACAACTACATGGAGAAGCGGCTGCTCGAGATCCGCGGCGTCACGAAGTCGCAACCGCATCTGACCGCGCCGCGGCTCGAGATGACGCGCTACAGCCTTGGGCAACTCGAGGAGGACACGGGGATCACGGTCGTGGACGTGCAGAACCGAATGGTCGACTTCGGGATCGACGCGTTCTGGCTCAGCCACGAGCCGTGGCTCGTGCCGCAGCCCTTCACGCCCGAGGCGGGCGAGATGTGGTCGAAGGAGGACGTGGACGAGTGGATCGACGTCCTCGCGCACGTCGTCGAGGAGGCGTACTCCGACCCCGAGCTCGTCCGCACGGCGCCGCACAACCAGGCGATCCGCCAGCTCGACGGGCGCAATCTCGACGATCCGTCCACCTGGGCCACGACGTGGCGCGCGTACAAGCGCAAGCGGCCTGTGCCGGTCGAGGGCGACGGCGACGCCACCGAGGACTGGGCCAAGGTCGCGACGTAGTGTCCTCCGGCCTGTTGGAGGGGCGGGTTGCGCTCGTCACCGGCGGCTCCCGCGGGCTCGGAGCGGCGATCGCGCAGGAGCTCGCGGCAAAGGGAGCGACCGGCTCGGTGGTCGATCTCGAGCCCGGCGCGCCCACCGGCTGGGCGGCGTTGACAGCAGACGTGAGCGCCGAGGAGACGGTCGCAGCCGCGTTTCGCGAGACTGTCGAGCGCTTCGGCCGGCTCGACATCGTCGTCGCGAACGCAGGCGTCGTGCCGCCCTGGAGCGAGACGGCCGAGCTCGACCTCGCGCAGCTCGACGCGGTGTTCGCGGTCAACGTGCGTGGGGTCGCGGCGACTCTCAAGCACGGAATCGCCGCCCTCCGCGGCGGCGGCGGCTCGATCGTCGTCATGGCGTCATTGAACGCCTGGCGCGCCCACCGCAGTCAGCCCGTCTACACGGCCTCGAAGCACGCCGTCCTCGGCCTCGTCCGGACGGCCGCGCTCGACGCGGGGCGTCACGGCATCCGCGTCAACGGGCTCGCGCCGGGGCCGATCCTGACGGACGCGCTCCGCGCCCGGTTTGAGCGGCGCGCGGCCGACGGGGGACTTCCCGTGGAGCAGGCGATCGCCGAGGCGGCTGCCGGAACCGCGCTCGGTCGGATGGCGACCGAGGAAGACGTCGCGCGCGCAGCGCTCTTCCTCGCGAGCGATCTCTCCGCGGGGATTACGGGCGCGCTCCTCCCCGTCGACGCGGGCGTTCTCTGATGCTGATCCGCGCTCAAGAGCGACCCGAGGTGGAGGGGCCCGAGGATGATCTCGTGATGCGGCCGCTCGTCCGCTACGAAGACAATGTGGGACTGAGCCTGACCCACGTGCGTCTCTCGGGCGCGCACCGGCCGCTCTGGACGCCGCGCTCGACCCGCGTCTATTACGTCCTCGAAGGCTCGGCGCGCTTCACGCTCGGGGCTGCCGAACCGGTCGTCGCGAAAGCTGGCGACGTCGTCATCGTCCCGCGCGGCGAGCTCTACTCTTTCGAGGGCGAGATCGCCTACCTCGTCCTGAACGCGCCTGCGTACATCGAGGGCGACGACCACTACGAGGAAGTCGAGTGAGTCTGGAAGGAAGGACGATCCTCGTCACGGGCGCCTCGAAGGGGATCGGAGCTTCGATCGTGCGAGCGCTCGGCGAGCAGGGCGCCGACGTGGTCGCTCACTACGGCAGCGACGAGGCGGGCGCCCGCGCTGCGACGGCGGCGATTCCCGACGAGCGGAAGCTACTCGTCGGCGCCGACCTTCTCGACCCAACGTCGCCGGCGCGCCTATGGGCCGAGGGCGTCGCCTGGCGCGGCCGCGTCGACGTCCTCGTCTTGAACGCCGCGCTCATGCTCGAGACGCCGCTCGACGTCGAGGATGCTGCCTGGAACGAGGCCTGGGAGCGTACGTTGCGCGTCAACGTGCTCGCGCCGGCCGCGCTGATGCGCGACGCCGTGCGGCACTTTCGCGAGCGCGGCGGCGGCACGCTGATCACGCTCTCTAGCTGGGCGGCGCAACGCGGCGCCGGCAACTCCGATCTCGTCGCGTATGCCGCCTCGAAGTCCGCGGTCAAGGCGCTGGCGCAGACGATCGCCCGGAACCACGCCGCCGATGGCGTCCTCTCCTATGTCGTGGCGCCGGGCGTCGTCCGCACGCGCATGTCGGAGCAAGCGGCCGCGAGCCGGGGCGGGGAGGAGGCGCTGACCGCGACGCTCGCGATGGGGGAATGGGTGCCGCCGGGGGACGTCGCCGGCCTCGTCGCGTTCCTCGCCACCGGCCGCGTCCGCCACCTGACCGGCGCCACGCTGGACGTCAACGGCGCGAGCTACATCCGATGAGGTTCGGCGTCTGGTACGACCTGCGGAACCCCTCGCGGTGGAAGCGGCCCTACGCGGAGCTCTACCGCGAGACCCTCGACCAGATCGCCTGGGCGGAGGCGGCCGGGTTCGAGTCGGTGCAGGTCTCCGAGCATCATGTGACCGACGAGGGCTATCTGCCTTCTGTCTTCCCGTTCCTCGCCGCTCTCGCCGTGCGGACGACCACGATCAGGCTCGGCTCGGCCGTCCTGCTCGCGCCGCTCCACCATCCGATCCGCTTCGCCGAGGATGCGGCTCTCGTCGACCAGCTCAGCGGCGGCAGGCTCGAGCTCGGCCTCGGGCTCGGCTATCGGCGCGACGAGTTCCGCGTGCTGGGGGTGCCGCGAGCGGAGCGGGGGACGCGCACGGAGGAGCTGATCGAGGTTGCTCGCAGAGCCTGGACGGGCGAGCCGTTCTCCCATCGCGGCGCCCATTGGAGCTTCGAAGCCGTCACGGTGACGCCGACCCCGTTTCAGCCGGGCGGCCCGCCGCTCTGGCTCGGCGGCGGCACGGCAAAGGCCGCTGAGCGCGCGGGGCGGCTCGGCTGTCACTTCATGCCCGATGCCTACATCTCGGTCGAGCACTACGCGACCTACCGTCAGGCGCTCGCGGAGGCAGGGCACGATCCCGCCGATTTCCAGGTGGCGCTCAACCCCACCGTCTTCGTCACCGAGGATCCCGAGCGTTCCTGGGCTGAGATCGGCGAGCACCTCCGCTACCAGTACAACCGCTACCGCGAGTGGTTCGCGGCGGGTGGCGAGACCCCGGCGGCGA
>JACCRW010000029.1 GCA_013813345.1 Actinomycetota bacterium | reverse complement strand
TAAGCCGACGCGCGGACTCGAACCGCGGACCCCTTCATTACGAGTGAAGTGCTCTACCAGCTGAGCTACGTCGGCGAGGGTCGGTCAGTGTAGCGAGGCAAGTCGGGCCGCGTCCGGCGGCGGCGGGGCGGATCCTGGCTGCTCGAGCGCCCGCGCGAGCGAGCGCCGGGCGCGGAAGATCAGCGTTTCGACCGCCGATTGGGAGAGGCCGAGCTCGGCGGCGACCTCGCGATAGGAGAGGCCCTGCCATTCGCGCAGCAGGATCGCGCGACGCTGCTGCTCGGGCATCGCGACCAGCGCCTCTTGGATCCCGAAGAGCTCGTCGCGCTCGACGGTCGGACTCGAGACGAGCTCTTCGATCGCCTCGAAATCGCTCGGGGTCTCGATCCGGTTTCGTCGCCACGACGAGCGCCGCCGCGAGAGACAGACGTTCTCGGCGATCTTGAAGAGCCAGGCACTCTCGAGCTCGGGCACGACGCCCCTGCCGAGTGCGCGGAAGGCGTTCAGGAACGTCGTTTGGACGGCGTCTTCGGCCTCCTCGCGCGAGCCGAGCCGGTGCTGGCAGTAGGCGAGGATCCTGGCCGCGTGGCGCTCGTAGAGCCCGTGGGTCGCGACGGCCTCCGGCGCGACCAGGAAGGATTCCCCAAGCGGTGACGAGGTCACGGTTTCTGTGTCGGCAACGCGGAGGACCAGGTGCAACCCCATCGAGGGATCCGGTCGCTCAGGTGACCGGTGAGCCTGCGAACGCACGCCGCAGGCGGATGAAGAGCGACTCGAGCGCGAGCGCCGGGGCGAGGTTGAACTCTTCCAGCTCGCGCCAGAGCGCACGCACCGCCTCGGCCGCGACCTCGGCGTCGAGCGCCCGGGCGCGCGTCGCGTCCTCCCGCAGGAGCTCGATCCGGTCGGCGTGGACCACAGCACGCTCCGCCCCGGCCGAGACGACGACGAGATCGCGGTACCAGGCGACGAGCTCCTCGAGCGAGGCGAGCAGCTCCTCCCGCTCCGCGCCCCGCTCGACGCGCTTGCTCCGCTGCTCGGCCTCCCGCGCGGTCAGGTCGAGTCCCTCGAGCTCGGCGTCCGCAATGTCCTTCGCCGCTGCGCCGCGCTTACGAGCCGCCTCCAGCAGGGTCGCGGCCGCCTCGGACGGCTCGAACTCCACGTCGGCGTACGGCGCCCGCGCGACGCCGAGTAGCTCGGTGCGGCGCGTCGTGGACTGGGGGTCGAGGAGCCGCTCGGCGCGATCGAGCCGGCCTGCGGCGACCCGCGCGAGCGCGATCCGCTCGGCTTCGTCGAGGCCCGGCGCGCGCTCGGCCAGATAGGCGCGCAGCGCTGCCTCCGGAAGGCGGCGGAACGGAACGAGCTGGCAGCGGGAGCGGATCGTCGCCGGCAGCGGCCCGAGCTCGTCGGCGACGAGGACGATGACCGCGTAGGACGGCGGCTCCTCGAGATCCTTGAGTAGCGCATCGGCCGCGTCCTCGTTCATGAGGTGCGCGCCGACGATCACGTAGACGCGGTGCGGCGCCTCGAAGGGCCGCATGTGGAGGTCGTGCCGGAGCCGGCGGATCTCGTCGATCCGGATCATCTCGCCGAGCGGCTCGAGCAGGTAGAGATCGGGATGCGCGCCGTTCAGGACCCGCGATTCGTCACCCAGGAGCTCGGCCGCGAAGCCGAGCGCGGCGCGCCGCTTGCCTACCCCGGGTGGCCCGTGCAGGAGATAGGCGTGAGCCGGTTCGTCGGCGAGCGCGGCCTCGAGCAGCCGCTTCGCCTCGGGTTGGTCAGAGACGCCGTCGAAGGCCATGACCGATCAGCTCCTCGTGGATCCGCGCGGCCAGCACCTCGGGGAGCAGGCTGCCGTCGAGGACGAGGATCCGCTCCGGCTGGAGCTCGGCGAGCCGCTCGTAGGCGGCCGCGACGCTCGCGTGGAAGCTCTCTGCGGCGCGCTCGATCCGGTCGGGCCTGCCGCCAACGCGCGCAACCGAGCGTGCCGGATCGAGGGCGAGCACGAACGTCCGGTCGGGCAGGAGGCCGCCGACCGCGCGCAGATTGAGCTCGAGCACCTCCTCGAGACCGAGCCCGCGCCCGACTCCCTGGTAGACGACCGAGCTGTCGAGATAGCGATCGAGGATCACGTCGGCGTCTCGCGCGAGGGCGGGGACGACGACCTCGGCGACGAGCTCCGCGCGAGCCGCGGCATAGAGGAGCGCCTCGGCCCACGGGGTCATCTCGCCGCCGTGCAGGACGAGCTTGCGCAGCTCCTCCCCAAGCGCCGTGCCGCCGGGCTCGCGGGCGGTCACGACCTCGCGGCCATCCGCCTCGAGGCGTGCCCGCAAGAGCTCGACCTGGGTCGTCTTGCCGGAGCCGTCGAGCCCTTCGAACGTCACGAACATCGGACGCTTAGGATACGGCCGTGCGAGCGGCGGTCACAGGAGGAGCGGGGTTCATCGGCTCGCATGTCGTCGATGCGCTCCTCGCGCGCGGGGACGAGGTCGTCGTCGTCGACGATCTTTCCTCCGGGCGGCGCGAATGGGTGCCCGCCAACGCGGAGCTCGTCGAGCAGGACATCCGGGAGCCGTATTCGATCGACGCCGACCTCGTCTTCCATCTCGCGGCGCAGGCGGATGTGGGCACGTCGATGGAGCGGCCGAGCTTCGACGCCGAGGTGAACGTCGTCGGCACCGTGAACACCCTCGAAGCGGCACGCGCCTGCGGCGCCGGGGTCGTGTTCTCCTCCACCGGCGGCGCGATCTACGGCGACGTGGAGGAGCCGGCGACCGAGGAGACGCCGCGGCGACCTGTCTCGGCGTACGGGATCGCGAAGCTCTGCGCCGAGGCCTACCTCGACGGCTGGAATCGCATCCACGGCTCGAACCACGCAGTTCTGCGCTTCGCGAACGTCTACGGCCCGCGTCAGTCGGCAACGCTCGAGGGCGGAGTCGTCTCGATCTTCATGGAGCGCTTCCGAAGCGGCGAGGAGACGCTCGTCTTCGGGGACGGGGAGCAGACCCGCGACTACGTGTTCGTCGGCGACGTCGTCCGAGCGGCGCTGATGGCGGCCGGGCGCGGCGGCGTCTTCAACATCGGCACGAGCGCGGAGACGACCGTGAACGAGCTGCATCGGCTCTGCGCGGAGGTCGCGGGCGTCACGGCCGAGCCGCGCCGGGTCGATCCACGGCCTGGGGATGCACGGCGCAGCGTTCTCGACGCGTCGAGCGCCGAGCGCGAGCTCGGCTGGCGCCCGGAGACTTCGCTGACCGACGGCCTCCGGCTCACCTGGGAGTCGATCGAGCAGTAGGAGGAGCGGGCAACGGCGGCGCGAACAAGGTGCGGCCGTGGAGCACTCGCTCACCCAGATACCCGAGCTGCGCTCACCCTGGCGGACCGCAACGCTCGTCGCCTCCGCGATCGCGGCGATTGAGCTCGTCGTCCTCCTCGTGCTCGGCCTCTCGCTCCTGGCCGAACCGGTGGCGCAGCGCGTCACGCAGACCGCCGAGGCAAAGGAGCTCGCGGTCACGCCGAAACGACGGGCCACAGCCGTGGCGGACACGTCGGCCATGCCTCGCTCGCGCGTCTCCGTGCTGGTGCTGAACGGGAACGGCCGCAGCGGCGCGGCGAGCTCGACGGCCGAGCGGACGCAGGCGCTCGGCTACACGATCGGCGGCGTCGGCAACGCACCGCGCACCGACTACACACGCAGCGTCGTCATGTATCGCAAGGGCTACGCGCCGGAGGGTCAGAGGCTCGCGCAGGACCTGCGACTGAAGATCGTCGGGCCGCTCGACGGCCTTGCGCCGGCCGAGCTCCTCGGCGCGCACGTCGCCGTCGTCGTCGGCGAGTAGCTCAGGAGCACCGTCCGTCGTTGACGTAGGCCTTCGCCACGTCGAGCGGGCCGCCCGGTGTCCAGCGACGCGAGGCGGGATCGAGCGTGTAGGCCTCGTTCAGGTGTACGTAGGCGTTGCAGAGATCGTCGAGCGAGAACTCGTAGTTGCCGAGCGCGTACCACGTGTCCGGGTTCTCCGGCTGCGTCCGGATCGCCTGGGCGTAGGCCTGGCGGGCGGCTTCGGTGCGACCGCGGCGCGTCTCCACGCCTGCGAGCTTGAGCGACGGCTCGATCGAGAGCGGGTCGAGCGTGCGGGACCGCCGCGCCGCTGCCGCTGCCGCTGCCGGGTCGCCGGCGTCGAGCTCGCGGTTCACCTGTCGCACGCTCCGATCCGCGAGCCAGGGCGAAGCGAGCGAGCCGAAGCAGGCG
>JACCRW010000461.1 GCA_013813345.1 Actinomycetota bacterium | reverse complement strand
TGCGCGAGCGGATCGCCGAGCGCTTCTCCGACCGGTTCGTCGACGTGCGCCTCTTCCTCCCCTACGAGGACGGCGGCCGACTTGCCGAGCTGTATGAGCTCGGCGCGCCGATCGACGAGCGCGAGGACGGGGAGGAGGGCGTGCTCGTGCGGGCCCGGCTGCCGCAGCGCGAGGTACGCCGGTTCGCGCGCTATCTCGTGGCCCAGTCGGCTGGCGCGCCGAGCGGGGACTCAGCGGTCGAAGGCCTTTGACGCAGCTGGCGATCACCCGGCTGCGGCCGGAGGCGACGATTCCCGAGCGCGCATACGCGGGCGATGCGGGCCTCGACCTCGCCGCCTGTGAGCGGGTCGAACTCGGCCCCGGCGAGCGGGCGACCGTTGGGACAGGGCTTGCCGTTGCGATTCCCGAGGGCCACGCCGGGTTCGTCCAACCCCGCTCCGGGCTCGCGGCCAGGCACGGGATCACGATCGTCAACTCTCCGGGCCTGATCGACGCCGGCTATCGCGGGGAGCTTCGGGTCGTGCTCCTGAACACGGACTCGAGGGAGCGGTTCACCGTGGAGCCGGGAATGCGGATCGCTCAACTCGTTGTCGTGGCGCTTCCCAAGCTCGAGCTCCTCGAGGTCGACGAGCTGCCGGCGAGCGAGCGTGGCGTGCGCGGCTTCGGCTCGTCCAGGTTGTGAGCGGCGGCGGATGAGGCTCGAGCCGCGGATCCGGGTCTCGGCGATGCTGCGCTGGCACGGGCGGATCCTGCTCTGCCGCCACGAGAAGCGCAGCGGCGATGTCTGGCTGCTGCCGGGCGGAGGGGTCAAGTCCGGCGAGAGTCTGATCGTGGCGCTTGCGCGTGAGCTCGCCGAGGAGGTCGGGATCGAGGCGCCGCCGGTCGAAGGGCCGGTCGCGCTCGTCGACTCGATCGCGCCCGTCCGCAGCCTGAGCACGAAGCACGTCGTCCACATCATCTTCGCCGGCGATTTCGACGGCTCGCTCGAGGACGTCGTCTCGCAGGACGAGGCCGTGAGCGGCCACCGCCTATTCGCGCTCGACGAGCTGGATGGGATCGTCGTCCATCCGCCGATCCAACGCTTCCTCCAGCGCTGGCAGTCGGGCGACCCAGCCGTCTACCTGGGCGCGCTCTGGCGTCCGTAGTCCGCCGCATCGCGTTGCAGGAACTGGCACGGATTCGACGCAGAGACGTCCACACATCTGTGCCGGGATCCTCGATAGCGTTCCAGTAGGGACACCGGGGTGCCTCCGGGGGCACGTAGGGGCGCGGTCGTCTCAGCGGTAGCATCAGCGCGTGGCGCACGACGAGCTGCTGAAATCGACCGCCGACTACGCGACCCAGTACCTGGGCTCGCTCGCGGAGCGGCCGGTGTCGGCGCCGGCGACGATCGAGGAGCTGCGCAAGGCTCTCGGCGGATCCCTGCCCGACTACGCGACCGATTCCGAGCAGGTGATCGCCGAGCTGATCGCTGCCGCCGAGCCGGGCGTCGTCGCGACCGGCAGCGGCCGCTACTTCGGCTTCGTGATCGGCGGCGCACTGCCCGCCGCTCTGGCCGCGGACTGGCTCACCTCGACCTGGGACCAGAACGCCGGGCTCGTCGTCGGCGGGCCGAGCGCCGCCGTCGTCGAGGAGGTCTGCCTCGAGTGGTTGCGCGAGCTCCTCGGACTGCCGAACGGCGTCTCCGCCGGGTTCGTCACCGGCTGCCAGATGGCTCACGTGACCGCGCTTGCCGCCGCCCGGCACCACCAGCTCGAGCGCGCCGGTTGGGATCTCGCCCGCGGCGGGCTCCAGGGCGCTCCGCGGATCCGCATCTTCGTCGGCGCCGAACGCCATGTCACCGTCGATCGAGCCTTTCGCTTCCTCGGTCTCGGCGCCGAGCAGATCGAGGTCGTGGCAGCCGATGGGCAGGGCAGGATGCGGCCCGACGCACTCCGGGCCACGCTCGCCGGAGCGACCGGGCCGATCATCGTCTGCGCCCAGGCCGGCAACGTGAACACCGGCTCGTTCGACCCGCTCGAGGAGATCGCAGACGCGGCTCAGGC
>JACCRW010000455.1 GCA_013813345.1 Actinomycetota bacterium | reverse complement strand
TTCCCGTTCTGCGCGGTGACCTCCTCGCCATCGGCGGGGTCGACGCCGAGCACGCGGGGAAGCGTGAGCAGGCGCACGGCCTCCTCGAGGGTGACGCTCTCCGGCGACATCGTCTTGAAGAGCGACGACGTCCGCGGCTTCTCTTTCGCTCCCTCCTCGAGCACCTCGGTCACGTAGGGGCCGTAGGGGCCGTGCTTCGCGACGAGCTCCCGCTTCGTTTCGGGATGGACGCCGAGCGAGCGGACGCCGCTCGGCGCCGCGAGGAGCTCCTCGGCCTTGGCGACGGTTAGCTCGTCCGGGGCGAGACCGTCCGGGACGTTCGCCCGCTCCTCGCCACGTTCGAGATATGTCCCGAAGCGTCCCACCCGCAGCGCGATCCCCTCCCCGATCGGGAGTGTGCTGACCGAGCGGGGGTCGATCTCGTCGAGATGGGAGACGAGCGCCTTCAGGCCGACGTCGTCTGCGTCACCGAAGTAGAACGCGCGCAGCCAATCGACCCGAGCCTCCTCGCCGGCTGCGATCCGGTCGAGATCGTCCTCCAGCCGCGCGGTGAACTGGTAGTCGACGAGCTGACCGAAGTGCTGCTCGAGCAGGGAGATCACGGCGAAGGCGAGGAAAGACGGGATGAGGGCGGTTCCGCGCTTGAAGACGTAGCCGCGCTCGAGGATCGTGCCCAGGATCGAGGCGTAGGTCGAGGGGCGGCCGATCCCGCGCTCCTCGAGCGCCTGGACGAGGCTCGCCTCGGTGAAGCGGGCGGGGGGAGTCGTCGCGTGCCCCTCGGGCTCTAGCTCGAGCGCACGGAGCTCGTCGGCCACGGCGAGGTGAGGCAGCCGGCGCTCCTCCTCCTTCTGCGCCGTCGCCTCGTCGTCGGTGGACTCCTCGTACGCGGCGAGGAAGCCGCGGAAGGTGATCGCGGTGCCGGAGGCGCCGAACTCGACGTCTGTGCCGTCCTCGCTCGCGCCCAGCCGGAGCGTCAGCGTCAGCCCGCGTGCGTCGTGCATCTGCGAGGCGACGGTGCGCTTCCAGACGAGGTCGTAGAGGGCGAGCTCGTCCGCGTTCAGCTCGCCGGCGAGATTTTTGGGAACGCGGAAGCTCTCGCCCGCGGGACGGATAGCCTCGTGCGCCTCCTGCGCGTTCTTGACCTTGCGCTGGTAGCGGCGCGGCGCATCCGGCACGTACTCGCGGCCGTACAGCTCCGCGGCCTGCGCCCGCGCGGCCTTTAGCGCCGATTCGGACAGCGTCGTCGAGTCGGTGCGCATGTAGGTGATGTAGCCGTTGTCATAGAGCCGCTGGGCCACGCGCATCGTCGTCTGCGCCGAGAAGCGCAGCTTCCGGCTCGCCTCCTGCTGGAGCGTCGAGGTCATGAACGGCGCGGCCGGGCGTCGGGTGTACGGCTTCTCCTCGGACGAGCGGATCGCGAACGTCGAGCCGGCGAAGCGCTCGGCGAGGGCGCTCGCAGCGGCCTCGCCGAGGACGATCGCGTCCTTCGGCTTCAGCGCCCCGTCCTGCGCGAAGTCGCGGCCCTGCGCGATCCGTCGCCCGTCGACGGCGACGAGCCGGGCGTTGAAGGATCCAGGATCGAACAGGCCCTGGACGTCCCAGTACGCGGCCGAGACGAAGGCGCGCCGCTCCCGCTCGCGCTCGACCACGAGGCGAACGGCGACCGACTGGACGCGGCCGGCGGAGAGCCTCGGCATGACCTTCTTCCAGAGCACGGGCGAGACCTCGTAGCCGTAGAGCCGGTCGAGGATCCGCCGCGTCTCCTGGGCATCGACGAGCCGCTTGTCGACCTCGCGCGTCTCGCCGAGTGCGTGTGTGATCGCGTCCTTCGTGATCTCGTGGAAGACCATCCGGCGGACGGGGATCTTCGGCCGCAGTACCTCGAGCAGGTGCCAGGCGATCGCCTCGCCCTCGCGGTCCTCGTCTGTCGCGAGGTAGAGCTCGTCGACGTCCTTCAGCTTGCGCTTCAGATCGGCGACGCGCTTCTTCTTGTCCTCATCGACGAGGTAGAGCGGCTCGAAGTCGGACTCGATCGCGACGCCCATCGTCCCGTACTTCTCGCGCATCTCCTTGGGGACGTCCGAGCCGCGGTTCGGAAGGTCGCGAATGTGTCCGAAGCTCGACTCGACGACGTAGCCGGCGCCGAGGTAGCCCGCGATCGTCCTCGCCTTCGCCGGCGACTCGACGATCACGAGCCGGCGCGTCCCGCCGGTTCTGGTCTTGGCTGCCACGCGGGACACCATAGCGATGGCGTGGGCCGGTTCTGTTGCCTCGCCCGGTGCCTGCGGTGGGGTGCCTCCCGGCGATCCCGTACAGTCGAGACGTGTCCGCGATCCGGCTCGAGCCGCTTTCCGCTGCTCATCTCGAAGGCATTCGCGCAGTCGTCGCCGACCCTGACGTGCTCCGCTTCACGCGTGTCCCCGAGCCGGTACCGGCGGGCTTCCCCGAGCGGTGGATCGACCGCTACGAAGAGGGTCGGCTCGACGGGTCGCGGGAGGGATTCGCGATCGAGGACGCTGCCACGGCGGCCTTTCTCGGCCTTGCCCTGGCGCCTTCGATCGATCGCGAGGGGCAGAGCGCCGAGCTCGGTTACATCGTCGCGCGAGAGGCGAGGGGTCGTGGCGTCGCGAGCGATGCGCTTCGGCTGCTCACCGACTGGGCCTTCTCCGAGTTGGGCGCGCGACGGCTCGAGCTGTTGATCGCGGTCGAAAACGAGGCTTCCAAACGGGTTGCCGAGCGCTGCGGTTACGAACGCGAGGGCGTTCTTCGGTCGGTCCACCTGAAGGCGGGTGTGCGCGAGGACACGGAGATCTGGTCCCGACCGGCGGTGGACGTGTGAGCGCTCCCCGCCCGAGCCCGGCCTATCTGGCGATCGGCGCGCTCAGCTGGCCGCTCGTGAGGTCGCTCTTCCGGCTGCGCGCGCGGGGGCTCGAGCACCTTCCGGCCGGCGGCTTCGTCCTCGCTGCCAACCACAACTCGAATTTCGATCCGTGGGTGCTCGGGCTGCCTCTCTATCCGCGGCGATTTCTCCGTTTCATGGGGAAGTCGGAGCTCTTCTTCACCCCGCTCAAGCAGTTCATCGTCGCCTGCGGAGCCTTTCCGGTTCGGCGCGGCGAGCGGGATCTCGAGGCGATCGCGACGGCCGTCGAGCTCTGTCGCGACGGGCACATCGTCGTCATGTTCCCCGAGGGAACGCGGCGCGCAAAGGGACTCCGGAAGAAGTACGAGGCGCGGGCGCACAGCGGCGCGGCCCGGATCGCGCTCGAGGCTGGGGTGCCGCTCGTGCCGGCGGGGATCGTTGGCACCGACCGGCTCGGTCAGCTTGCGCAACTTCGCGTCGCCTACGGGCGTCCGGTTCCCCTCGACGATCTCGCCGGCGGCGAGGATGGTGCGCAGGTCGGAACGGAGCGGTTGATGGAGGCGATTCGCGAGCTCGAGGCCTCGGCGTGAGCAAGCCGCTTCTTGCGGTCGACGGCGACTCGTTCGCGCACCGTTCCTACCACGCCCTGCCGAAGTCGATCCGACGAGCGGACGGCGGGCCGGCGGGGCTGCTGACGGGCATCGGGAACATGCTCGTCCGACTTTGGGAAGAGGAGTCGCCGCGCGCGGTGCTCGTCGGCTGGGACACGCTCACCGTCCCGACCTATCGGCACGTCGAGCTCGAGAGCTACCAGGGCGGGCGCGAGTTCGACGCGGAGCTGCTCGAGCAGCTCGACCTCGCGCCGGACCTCGTCGAGGCGATGGGATTCGCGAACGGCAAGGGCGACGGCTACGAGGCGGACGACTTCCTTGCCGCCGCGGTCGCCTACGAGGAGGCGCGGGGCGGGCGAACGCTCGTCGCGAGCGGCGACCGCGACATGTTCCAGCTCGCGAGCGAGCGGACGACGATCCTGCAACCTCAGCGCGGTGGCGGCGCGCTCGCCCGGATCGGGCCGGCGGAGGTGCGCGAGCGCTACGGGGTCGAACCGAAGCAGGTGCCCGACTTCATCGCGCTCCGGGGCGATCCCTCCGACAAGATCCCCGGTGCGCGCGGCGTCGGCGCGAAGACAGCCGCTGACCTCTTGCGACGCTACGAGGGAGTCGAGGCCGCACTCGCCGACGGCCGCTTCGCCTCGGAAGCCGAGGCACTCCGGCTCTATCTCCGCATCGCCACGATGGACGCTTTGGCGCCGTTGCCACCGCTCGGGGATCAGACTCCGACGTGGGGCCGCGCCGCCGAGCTTGCGCGCGAATGGGGGCTCGGCCGGCTCTCAGAGCGACTGGCTGCGCTGGGGGCCTCGTCGAGCTCCTGACGAACACGGAGCTCGCGCGCCTGCATCCGACGGGAGAGCATCCGGAGCGGCAGGAGCGGCTGGCCGTGCTCTCCGGCGAGCCGGTGGAGCGGCTCGCGAGCGAGGAGCAACTCGCTCGCGTCCACACGGCGGAGCACCTCGTGCGGTTGCGCGAGATCGACGAGCCGACCCAGCTCGACGCCGACACGATTGCGACGGAGACCTCGTGGCGCGCCGCGCGGCTCGCCGCCGGGATCGCACTCGAAGCCGTCGATCGGGGGGGATTCGCGCTCGTGCGGCCGCCCGGCCACCACGCCCTTGCCGAGCGCGCGATGGGCTTCTGCCTGCTCAACAACGTCGCGATCGCGGCGCGCTTTGCTCAGGCGGAGCTTGGCCTCCAACGGATCGCGATCGTCGATTTCGACGTCCATCACGGCAACGGCACCGAGGCGATCTTCCGCGGCGACGACTCCGTTCTCTTCGTCTCAATGCACCAGTGGCCGTTCTATCCCGGAACAGGCGGCCCCGGGACGAGCGACGAGACGACGCTGAACCTGCCGCTGCCCGCCGGGATCGGCGACGCCGGCTATCTCGCCGTCTTCGCGGAGCAGGTCGTGCCGGCGGTTCTAGGGTTCGCTCCCGACCTCGTCCTCGTCTCCGCCGGCTTCGACGCTCACGAGGCCGATCCGCTGGGCGGGCTCGGGCTGACCGAGGGCGCGTTCGGCGAGCTCGGTGCGACCTGCGCGACGCTCGGGCCACGGCTCGCCGCCGTGCTCGAAGGCGGCTACAACCTCGCGACCCTGCCGCGGCTCGTCGCCGCAGCGCGCGAGGGATTCGCCTCAGCGTGAGTTGACAGGGACGCGGCTAGCCGCGTGCCAGCGAGAGCCGCTCGAGCGCCTCGCGGCGAGACGAGACGCCGAGCTTGCGGAGGAGGCTCTTGACGTGCGAGCGAACAGTGTGCTCGGAGATGAAGAGGCGTGTCGCGATCTCGTCGGTCGCCAAGTGGTCGTCGAGCAGGAGCAGGACCTCGAGCTCGCGTGCCGAGAGAGCGTCTGCGATCTCGTCCGGCACGCCGCCGCCGAGCTGGGTTCCGTTCCGAACCTGATCGAGGAGGCGTCTCGCGACTGCGCCCGAGAGCGCCGCTTCGCCGTTCGCGACTCCTCGCAGGAACGTGACGATTCGTTCCGGCGGCTCGCTCTTCAGCAGGTAGCCGGCGGCGCCGCCGCGAATCGCCGCGAGCAGGTTCTCCTCCGTGCCGGACGCCGTGAGCACGACCACCTCACACCCAGGAGCGGCGGCGCGGAGCCTCGGCAGGGCGCCGAGTCCGTCGAGACCCGGCATCGAGAGGTCGAGCAGCACGAGCTCGGGCTGAAGCCGCTCCGCGAGCTCGAGCGCCTCCTCGCCGTCGGCCGCCTCGCCGACGACCTCGAAGCCACCTTGAACGAGCAGGGCAGCGAGAGCATCTCGAGTGAGCGGATGATCGTCCACGACGAGGACACGTTCGGACATCGCCTCTCTCATCGGCAGGCCGCCCTCTGCCGATGAGGGGTACGTGAAGAATCGCGCCAGGGAGACGTTCGAGTCGTGGGTTGTCGGCGAGCTGCTTCTCGTCGCGTTGCTCGGCTCGGCGACGGCGCTCTTCCTTACGAGCCCGACGCTGAGAAGCACGTACGAGCTCCCGGAGGGACGGCTCGTCCTGGATACGGCTGTCGTGCTCGCGGCGACGATCGTCGCCATCCTCGCCGGAGTCCGCTTCTCGGTCGAGGGGCGGTTGCTCGACCTCTTGCTGGCTGCCGGTTTCTTCGTCGCCGGGATCGGAACGCTCGCCTTCTCGGTCGCACCGGTGCTGGGCGGCAACCCGCAGGGGCCCGCCGAGGCTTGGGCGGCGCTCGGCGCCCGTATCCTCGCCGCGATTCTGATCGCGCTCGCGCCGATCCTCCCCCTGAGAAGGCTCGCAGCTCG
>JACCRW010000436.1 GCA_013813345.1 Actinomycetota bacterium | reverse complement strand
CTTCGGCGCGCTCGTCAGCAGGGTCGGCGGCTACGACTACGTCGAGTTCGTCGGGACGGGGACCGTGGCGACGGCAGTGCTCTTCTCGAGCGCCTTCCCGGCGATGTTCGGGACGTTCATCAAGTACCAGTTCCAGCGCACCTACGACGCGATCCTGGCGGCGCCGGTCGACACCGAGGAGCTCGTGACGGCGGAGGCGCTCTGGGTCGCGACCAGAGCGGGCGTCTACGGGAACGTGCCGCTCCTCGTCGCGCTCGTCTTCGGGCTCGATCCGGCGTGGGGGATGCTCGCCGTGCCGCTGATCGCGTTCGTCGCCGGCTTCGGCTGGGCGTGCTTCGGGATCGCGATCGCCGGCTACGCGTCCTCGATCGAGAACTTCAGCTACGTGATCAGCGCCGTCCTGACCCCGCTCTTCCTGGTCGCCGGCACGTTCTTCCCGCTCAGCGAGCTCCCGCGCTGGGCGCAGATCGCCGGCAACTTCAATCCGCTCCACCACTGCGTCGAGCTCGTTCGCCACGCGGCGTTTGGCTTCGACGGCTGGGTCGACGTCGCGCGGCTCGGCGCGCTCGTCCTCTTCGGGCTCGTACTGTGGCGCGTCGCGATCCATGCGATGACGCGCAAGCTCGTCGACTGAGTACGAAGAAGGGGCCGGTGGGCCCCTTCTGAGACGTCCTGGTCGCTTCTCCTAGAGAAGCCAGATGAGCAGCAGGATGATCACGACCAGAGTGAGAAGTCCGCCACCGATGTACATGTCCATCCTCCGTGGTTGCTTTCGGGACAACAACGAGCGAGCCGAGACAAAGGGTACGCCCTCGCTACGATGGCCGTCGCGGCGACGTGGCCGAGTGGTTAGGCAGAGGCCTGCAAAGCCTCGTACAGCGGTTCGAATCCGCTCGTCGCCTTGGAGAACCGCAGCGAGGAGCTTGGCGCGTCGCTCGGTCAGCCGAACAGAACGCCGACGCCGAACAGCACGAACGCTGTGAGCACGAAGAGGGCGCCCGAGCTGACGCGCGTGCCTGAGTATTCCTCCGCCATTCGCGGCCGCAGCTTCGGGAAGAAACTCGCGGCCAGCGGGTCGATGGTTCCCGCGCGCATCGTCGGCGAATGGCCGGCGAAGGCAAAGAGAAGGAGAATGCAGCCCACCAGCCAGACCGAGACTCGCAACCCTTCCGTGAAGGATGCGTCGTCGTTTCGGATGAGAGCCAGCATGCCCGCAGCCAGGCACGCGAGCGCGACACCGATGGCAAGTCGGACGACAAAGCCCACGAGCGCCAGTCGGAGCACCATGACGAGGGTAACGCATCTGTAGGCCCCCGCCCTAGACTCGGTGAATGATCGAGATCGTCGCCGAACGGGTGTCGCTTCGGTCGCCGACGCTCGAGGACGTCGAGGCGCTCGCCGCTCTGACCGAGGACGATCCCGCCTCGTTCGCCTCGCCAGGCGCCGACGGCCGGGAGCGCCTACGGTCGCAGATCGAGCGTCACCCGACGCTCGACGACGGCGGCTTCCTGCAGCTTGTCGTCGAGAGCGATGGCAGGCTGATCGGGGACATCCAGGCGCGGGCGCCCGAGCACGGCTTTCCGCCCGGCGTCTGCGAGATCGGGATCACGCTGGCGCCGGATGTACGCGGCCGCGGACTCGGCCTGGAAGCCGTCGGGCTCTTCACCACGTACCTGCTCGAGCAGGGCAGCGAGCGCGTCCAGGCCTCGACCGCCGTCGGAAACGTGGCGATGCGCCGGGTCCTCGAGCGGGCCGGGTACACCTTCGAAGGAGTCTTGAGGAGCTACGCACCGGCGGGCGACGGCCGGGAGGACTACGCCATGTACGCGGTGACGCGAAGCTACTGAGCCGCGCCTTCGAGCTCGCGCTTTCGCCGTGACGTGGCCGACTGGCGCTTGCCGGCCGAGAACTCGACCTTGCGCAGGCGGATCGATTTCGGCGTCACCTCGACGCACTCGTCGTTCCGGATGAACTCGAGCGCCTGCTCGAGCGAGATCGGCCGCGGCGGGATCAGGCGCACGAGCTCGTCGGAGCTCGAGGCGCGCATGTTCGTCAGCTTTTTCTCTTTGCACGCATTGACGTCCATGTCCTCGCTACGGGCGTTCTCGCCGACGACCATCCCCTCGTAGACCTCGACGCCCGGAGCGACAAAGAGGACGCCGCGTTCCTGCAGGTTCGAGAGCGCGAAGGCGGTAGTCGGCCCGCGCCGGTCGGCGACGAGGCTGCCGGAGGGACGCGTGCGGAGCTCGCCGTGCCAGGGCTCGTAGCGCTCGAAGACGTGGTGCATGATCCCCGCGCCGCGCGTCTCGGTCAGGAACTCGGTGCGGAAGCCGATCAGCCCGCGCGCCGGCGCCAGGTACTCCATGCGCACCCAGCCCGTGCCGCGGTTGACCATCGCCTCGAGCCGTCCGCGACGCAGGGCGAGAAGCTGGGTGACCACGCCGATGTAGTCGTCAGGGATGTCGATCGCGACGCGCTCGACGGGCTCGTGCAGCTTCCCGTCGATCTCCCGCGTCAGGACCTGGGGCTGGCCGACCGTGAGCTCGAAGCCCTCGCGGCGCATGATCTCGACGAGCACCGCGAGCTGCAACTCGCCGCGGCCCTGCACGTCCCAGGCGTCCGGTCGAGCCGTCGGCCCGACGCGAAGCGAGACGTTGCCCACGAGCTCCTGCTCGAGCCGGGCCTTGACGAGCGTCGCCGTCACCTTGTCTCCTTCGGTGCCCGCGAGCGGGGAGGTGTTGATGCCGAGCGTGATCGAGAGCGAGGGCTCGTCAACCGCCACGACCGGCAGCTGCCTCGGGTCGTCGGCGTCGGCGATCGTCTCGCCGATCGTCACGTCCGGCAGACCTGCGAGCGCGACGATCTCACCTGCGCCCGCCTGCTCGGCGGGCACGCGGTCGAGCGCCTCGGTGACGAACAGGTCCGTCGCCTGCGCGTACTCGATCGTGCCGTCCGACCGGCACCAGGCGATCCGCTGCCCGCGCAGCAAGGTGCCGTGGCGGATGCGGCAGAGCGCGAGCCGCCCCAGATAGGGCGAGGCGTCCAGGTTCGTGACGAGAGCCTGCAGCGGGTGCTCCGGGTCGTGTGTCGGCGCCGGCACGGTGGCGAGCAGCGTGCGGACGAGTGGGCCGAGATCGGGCTCGAGCTCGTCCGGGGAGAGCCCCGCATGCCCGGCACGCGCGTTGCAGTAGACGATCGGGAACTCGATCTGTGCCTCGTCGGCGTCGAGATCCAGGAAGAGCTCGTAGACCTCGTTCACGACCTCCTCGGGACGCGCATCGGGCCGGTCGACCTTGTTGACGACGAGGACGACCGGCAGCCAAGCCTCGAGCGCCTTGCGGAGCACGAAGCGCGTCTGCGGCAGAGGCCCTTCGCTGGCGTCCACCAGGAGCAGCACGCCGTCCACCATCGTCAGCCCCCGCTCGACCTCGCCGCCGAAGTCCGCGTGCCCCGGCGTGTCGATGATGTTGATCTTCGTGTCGCCGCGCTGCACCGCCGTGTTCTTGGCGAGGATCGTGATCCCCTTCTCGCGCTCGAGGTCCATCGAGTCCATGACGCGCTCGTTCACGTCCTGGTTCGCGCGGAACGAGCCCGACTGCCAGAGCATCGCGTCGACCAAGGTCGTCT
>JACCRW010000168.1 GCA_013813345.1 Actinomycetota bacterium | reverse complement strand
GCCTCGGCGGCGCCCGGCACGTCGAGCTCGAGCCGAACGCTGCGGAGATCGTCGCGCAGACGAGCGAGGGGCTCGGTGACGTCGGTGCCCATGCCGGGGGGCTACCCGGCAAGGGCGAACGGTACCCGTGCCCGCTTGACCGCTGTCGCCGAGCGGTTCAAGATCGCCTGTGGTCACGAGAGCAAAGCCGGGACACTGCGGCCACGGCTCGACGAAAGACAGGCCGATGGTGATGCGCTGATGTTCGATTCCGCCGTTCTCGAGGTCGCGTTCGGCCTCGTCTTCGTCTTCGTGATCCTCAGCTTCGCCTGCTCGGCGCTGAACGAGACGATCTCGAGCATCTTCAACTGGCGCGCGCAGTTCCTCCGCCGCGGGATCGCGAACCTCCTCGAGCCGGCGAACCTCGACCGCGGCCTCGAGCAGACCGGGAAGCTCCTCGAGCATCCGCTCCTGAATGCGCTCGTGCGCCCGGTGACGCCCCGCTCGAAGCGGCGGCACTATCCGTCCTACGTTCCCTCGCGCACGTTCGTCGCCGCGCTGCTCGACTTCGACCGGGCCGGCGCCGCCCGCAAGGTCGAGGACGCGATCGCCGCGGTTCCGAGCGAGGATGCTCGCCGCGCCCTGACGGTTCTCTACGAGCGGGCCGACGGCGATGTCACCCGCTTCACACGCGATGCCGAGCGCTGGTTCGACGACTCGATGGAGCGGGTCTCCGGCTGGTACCGGCGGCGGGTCCAGAAGGTCCTTTGGGCGCTCGCCGTGGCGCTCGTCGTCTCGCTCAACATCGACACGTTCCGGATCGCCGAGCAGCTCTGGACCCAGAAGGCAGTCCGGGCGGCGGTCGTGGCTCGCGCCGAGACCGTCCAGCCGGCAACGGGGTCGACCGGCCTGAAGGAGGTCGCAGACGACGTGACCGAGCTGCAGCAGCTCTCGATCCCGATCGGCTGGACGGCCGAGACTCGGCCGGAGGGAACCTACGACTGGGTGCTCCGGATCGTCCTGAAGACGCTCGGGCTCCTGCTCACGGCGGCGGCGCTGACGCTCGGCGCGCCCTTCTGGTTCGACGTCCTCAGCAAGGTCGCTCGGCTGCGCTCGGCCGGCGCTCCTCCCCCGGCGACCGACGCCGTCCGCCGCGGCGAGGGCGAGGAGACGAGGGCGGGGCCGGGAGCGCCGGGCGGCCCGGCTCCCCCGATCCCACCTGGCCCGGTCGCATCCACACCGGAGGTGACCCCGTGAAGTTCGAGGTGATCGACAACTGCCCGGTTCCCGTGCACCTCGCTCCGGTGATCCACGAGATCAAGCGCCGAACCGGAGCGACGCTCAACTCGTGCGACCGCTCGCCCGAGGCGGAGCCGTTCCTGAAGAGGTGCAAGCCGGCGAAGATGTCCCAGCGCGAGCTCTACGAGGGCTTTCGCCTGGGCAAGCCGGGCTTCAACCCGGCGAACGCGCCCGGGCTCTCGACCCATGAGCGGCGAAACGACGGCGTCGCCTATCCGGGCCCCGCGAAATTTCCGCTGCCCTACTGGTGCGTCGGGATGGACTGGGAGAACGCGGACGGCGTGATCGAGGCCGCGGGCAGGCTCGGCTTCACCGCAGCGCGCACGTATCCGCTGAGCGCCCGTGAGCAGCATCACCTCAACTTCCGGAAGGAGCCGAAGCTGAACCTGCTGAAGCCGCTTCGGCTCGGAGACAAGGGCTTCAGGGTCGCGCGGATGGCGAAGCAGCTCGCCTCGATCACGGACGGCGAGGGGAGGCGCTACCTCGAGCGCGGGCAAGGCGTCTTCGACGCAACCCTCGAGGCCGCGCTCAGGCGCTTCCAGGCCGACTGGGACCAGGACGTGGACGGCGTCTACGGCGTCCAGTCGAGCCGCCAGCTCGCGGTCGCGCTCCGCGCCCAGCAGGAGAAGCAGAAGCGGCCGGTAGCCACGAAGCCGCTGCGGCTCGGCAGCAAGGGGCCAAGGGTCGCCCGGATAGCGAAGGACCTCGCCTCGATCACGGACAGCGAAGGGAAGCGCTATCTCGAGCGCGGGCAGGGGATCTTCGACGCGACACTCGAGAGCGCCCTACGGCGCTTCCAGGCCGACACGGGTCAGGACGTGGACGGCGTCTTCGGCGTGCAGACCGCCCGCCAGCTCGCGCTCGCCGTCCGGGTAGAGGAGGAGAAGTTGAAGCCGAAGCCCGCGGCGCCGACGGCGCTGAGCAAGGAGGGCGCGACGCTGATCGCGGCCTTCGAGGGCTTTCGCAGTCAGCTCTACAACGACGCGGCGAACCACTGCACGATCGGCTACGGCCACCTCGTCCACCACGGCCCGATTGACGGCAGCGAGCCCGCGGAGCTCAAGGCGGGAATCTCGCAGGAGCGCGCGCTCGAGCTGCTCCAGGAGGACGCGGCGAAGGCGGCCTCGGAGATCAAGGTCTGCGTGAAGGTGCCGTTGAGTCAGTGCCAGTTCGACGCACTTGTCAGCTTCGCTTTCAACGTGGGCAACGGCGCCTTCCGCGAGTCGACGCTCCTCCGGCTCCTGAACGAGGGGCGCTACGACGCGGTGGAGGCGCAGCTCGCGCGCTGGAACAAGGCGGGCGGAAAGACGTTGCAGGGGCTCGTCAACCGGCGCGCGGCCGAGGCGAAGTTCTTCAACGGGACGTGATGTTTTTTCTCCCTCG
>JACCRW010000430.1 GCA_013813345.1 Actinomycetota bacterium | reverse complement strand
CATGCTCTGAGCCGAGCGCGCGAGCACCCGATGCTCCGACTCCGTCGCCATCGCCTCGGCCATCAGCCGGGCGCCGAAGGCGCTCCTCTGCTGCGTCTGCGTGGTCACCCCGATCAGGTACATGCTCAACTCGATCGTCTCGACCGCCTCGATCGAGGCGAAGAGGCCGGCGCCGCCTGCGCCGAACGCGGCATCCGGAATCCAGAACCGCGACGTGATCGGCCGGGCGGCGATGCGCTGCAATCCCCGGACGTGATCGAACTCGGTGGTGTTGGCGGCCTTCAGGATCGGCAGGAACGCCTCCGAAGGAGTGCCCGGCGCACGCCTGACGGCGTTCGTCAGGAAGGTGACGCCGAACTGCTCCTGGGTGACGATGAAATTCAGGACCTTAGCGGCGGTGTCCTGGGACGACGCCGCGGTCGCGCGTCCCACGAGGCTTGCGGCCCCACCCGCTGCCGCAAGTCCGAGCGCCGCTCGGCCGAGCACGACCCGCCGTGTCTGCGACGTCTCGTCGGCCGTCTGACTCGAATCGTGCGTCCCGCCACAGTCCGCGGCGCGTCGCTCGTCGAGCATCGAATGATCGAACATCTGAGGGGTCCCCCTTTTGATCGCCTCGGACACCGAGTAGCAGTCCGTGCACGGCGACTCTCCCTTCCCGACCTCGACAAAACCTGGCGCGAGATATCGCGGAGTCGACGAGCGGGGGGTGCGTCGTCGGGAGAAGCCCGCTAGAAAGAGAGAGTGAAGCGATGCGCGATCGGGATCCTGCTCGTGTCCGCCGTGTTCGGCACGGCGTCGGACGCGCGGGCTGTGGGGGGCGACGCGGGCGTCGCGCTGCGCGGGCTGAACCGGGCCGTGGCCGCGCAGCGGCTCTCGCCGCTCGATGCGCACGAGCACCGACAGCGGGTGCACCTGGCCGTGCGCGTGCTCGAGCGTCTCCCGTCCGATCGGCGAGATGCGCTTGCAGGCGTTCTCCGCGACGTGGCCGCCCGCGCCTCGTCGTATGACGCGCAACGGGCGCTTACGCTCTTCACGACGCTCGAGCTGAACGCGAAGCACCTTCTCCACGACCGTCTGCCCGCAGCCGGCCACGACGTGAGCGACGGGCTGGGAGTCGTCTACCGCTCGGTTCCCGGCCGCGGTCTCCGCTTCCACCCGCTCGGGAGCTTCGGGCAGCTCAACGCCTACGTGACGGCCGGGAGGCAACGCGAGGCCACTTCCCTCGCCTACGCGCTCCTCGCCCGCGCCCACGGGAGCCGGCGCGAGCTGACGTGGGAGTACGGCTTCCGGGCCGCCGGCGGCGAGCCTCCCTGGACGTCCGGAATGGCGCAGGCGGTCGCCGCCCAGGCGCTCGCCCGCGCCGGGCTCGTGCCCGAGGCGAGACTCGCTTTCGCAGCGATTCCGGGCCGGCTCGTGAACGAGCGTCCGACCGGGACGTGGATCCGCCTCTACGCCTTCAGCGACATCGCCGTCCTGAACGCGCAGCTCCAGGCGGCGCTCTCCCTCGCCGACTACGCGCGGCTGGCGGACGACCCGGATGCGGCGGTGCTCGCGACCGGCCTGCGGCGCGCCGCCCTGCGCGCGCTCCCGGCCTTCGACACCGGCTACTGGTCGCGCTACGCCCTCGGCGGCAGCGAGGCTCCGCTCTCCTATCACCAGTACGTGACCTCGCTGCTCTGGAAGCTGGCGCGAACGACGGGCAACGGGCGGTGGGCGGGGCAAGCTGCAGAGTTCCGCGACGACTGGCGCCGGCCTCCTACGATCCGCGGTCTCGCGGCACGAGCGCCAGCGCTGCCGCTGCCCCGCGACGGATTCCGGGACGCTGCCGCGATCCGGTTCTGGCTCTCGAAGCCGGCTCAGGTCGAGGTCACAGTCGCGGGCGAGTCGCTCACGCGACAGCTCGGAGCGGGCCTCCGCACGGTGCTCTGGGAGCCGGGCGAACGCCGCGCCGGGCGCTATCCGGTCGAGCTGACCGCCGTCGATCGGGTCGGGAACCGGACGGAGGCTCGGCTCGATCCAGTCGTCGTCGCCCGCGACACCACCCCGCCCGAGCTCCGCGCCGAGGCGGCCGAGCGACGGGTCTTCTGGCGTGCCCGCGATCGCGAGACGCCGTGGCTGACTTTGGAGCTCGAGCTGCGACGCGGCGGGTCCATTCGCGTCGTCCGGCTGCCGCGGAGCCGGCTCGCCGGCTCGCACCGGCTCGAGCTGCGCCGGCCGTGGTACGCGACGCTGAGCGGCCGCGATTCGTCCGGCAACACGACCGAGGTCGCGCTCGGGAGGATCGGGCCGACGTGGAGGGAGCTGGCTGCGGCCCGAGTGGAGTGATCGGCTCGACCGATTAGCGGCGACGCGCTTGCCGGCGGCGATACGCGTTCGAGCCCCAGCCCCAGAGCTTGCGCCCGAGCCAGAGCAGGATCACGTTGCGGAGCCGGAACACGGACGGTCTCTCTCCCGGCCGGCGAACACCCAAACCGGCGGGGCGTCAACCTGCGCTGACAGGGACAGCCCCTGTCAGCGGGACCTGACGCGCTTGCGGATGCTCGAGGAGACGCAGATGGCGTCGCCAGGGGCTTGCGGCGGGAGGAAGCGATCGGCGTCAGCCTGCGTCCACAGGGACTGTCCCTGTCAGCGTGACCTGACGCGTCGGCGCTCGTCGCTCAGCGGCCTCGACGGCCCTTGCCGCGGGCCGTCTCGACCGCGGCACAGAGTCGCCGGTGGACGTCGAGCTCGCGCTCGATCGGAGTGACGACGAGCTCGTCCGCGACTTCCTCGACCCCAGCTCTCAGCGAGCGCCCCGCTGCCCGGGCTCGGCGATTCGCTCCGGCGCCGTTCACGAACCGCGCTAGGAAGGCAACCGCGATCCCACCAGCCGCCCCGCCGAGGAGGAGCCAGGTGGGGATCGGAATCCCGTAGACCTCGGGGAGCGGCACCACGTCGTCGACGCGCAGGTAGCCGAGCACGGCGAGCGCCAGGAGCCAGAGCGCGCCGGCGAGCGAGGCCCAGGCCAGCAGCCGCTGCAGCAGGGCCGCGACGCTCCACCAGCGAGGCCGCGAGACATGAAGCTCGGCCGCCGCGACGGCGCGGTCGAGCCGATCCGGCAGCCGCTCGTCCTCGGCGAGCGCCGCCGTGCGTGCGAGCCGCGGCCACGGCGACGGAAGCCCCTCCGCAGCGCGATCGGCTAGGGCCCGCGCCGCGGTGGCCACCTGCGCACGCTGCACCTCGGTCGGCGGCGGCAGTGACGTCCTGATCGCCGGTTGCGGCGTCTCGGGAAGCCGGAGCCGGCGGAGCGGATCGGGACGCAGGCGACGGACCCAGCGGACGAACGGCCAGCCGCAGGCGAGCGCGCCCCGACGCCTATGCGCGTCGGCAACCGCGCGAAGGA
>JACCRW010000417.1 GCA_013813345.1 Actinomycetota bacterium | reverse complement strand
ACCTGCGTGTGCACGGGATCCGCGTGCTCGGCACGAGCGCCGAGCTGCTGCACATCCTCCGCGACCGGCGCCCCGACGAGCTCCTGATCGCGATTCCGTCCGCGTCGGGAGAGGTGCGCCAGCGGATCGTCGATGTCGCCCAGGCGGAGGGTGTCGCGGTCAAGACCTTGCCCGGTCTCTACGAGCTGATCTCCGGCGATGCCGACCTCGCAAACCAGATCCGGCCCGTCCAGGTCGAGGACCTCCTCGGGCGCGAGCCGATCGAGGTCGATGTCGCCGCGATCTCCTCGTATCTCGCCGGCAAGACGGTGATGGTCACGGGCGCCGGCGGCTCCATCGGCTCGGAGCTCTGCCGGCAGATCGCCCGTGCTGAGCCACGGCGGATCGTGATGGTCGAGCAGGCCGAGAGCGCTCTGCACGACATCGAGCGCGAGCTCGTCGACGAGCGCGGCTTTGCGGCCGGAGTGCCGGTGCTCGCCGACGTTCGCAACCGCACCCGGATGGGCCAGGTCTTCGAGCGCTACCGGCCTGAGGTCGTCTTCCACGCCGCCGCCTACAAGCACGTGCCGCTGATGGAGGCGAACCCGCTCGAGTCCGTGCGCAACAACGTGCTCGGCACCCGCGTCGTCGCCGACGCGGCGGTCGCGTACGGCGCCGAGCGCTTCCTCCTGATCTCGACCGACAAGGCGCTCAACCCCTGGAGCGTCTATGGCCAGTCGAAGACGCTGTGTGAATGGATCGTGGGCGCGCACGGTGAGCGCGATGACGTCCCCACCCGCTTCGTGGCCGTCCGCTTCGGCAACGTCCTCAACTCGGCCGGTAGCGTGATTCCGCGCTTCCGGCGCCAGATCGAGCGCGGCGGGCCCGTCACGGTCACAGACCCCGAGATGACGCGCTTCTTCATGACGATTCCCGAGGCCGTGGCGCTCGTCGTCCAGGCCGGCTCGATCGGCGGGCGCGGGCGGATCTTCGTGCTCGAGATGGGCGAGCCGGTGCGGATCCTCGATCTCGCCCGCAACATGATCCGGCTCTCCGGCAAGCAGCCCGACCGCGACGTCCAGATCGTCTTCATCGGCGCCCGTCCCGGCGAGAAGATCCACGAAGAGCTCTTCGCCGAGGGCGAGACCTGGCAGCCGACCGTGCACCCGAAGATCGTGGCGCTCGACGTCTCTCCGGTCGAGCGCGGCTGGCTCGAGGGCCAGCTCGACGAGCTCGAGCGGCTCGTGGACGAGGGGGACACGCTCGAGCTCGTCGGCCGGCTCGCCGCGATCGTTCGCGAGCCGCGGCGGCTCGACGAGCGGCTCGAGGCGGACGTCGCAACTGCGACGCCCGCCTCGAAGGTCGCTCGCTCTAGCTAGTCCTCGTCCTCGTCCTCGTCCTCGTCCTCTCCGTGCCCTTCGGGGATCCGGACGAGCAGGAGCTGCCCGCCTTCCCGCTCGTAGGTGAGCGTCCCGCGCTGCTCGCGCTGGACGACGAGCGTGCCCGCCTGCACGTCCACGAGGAATGCGCCCTTCCCGAATTGCTTCGACGCGTCGATGATCCCGCTCGACTCCCACGCGCCGAGAGGCGTCGCCGGCCGTTGCGACTGGTCGACCTTCGCGACCACCTCGAGCGTGCCGTCGGAGAGGTCGTAGCGCCAGATTCGAGCAGTCGTCTGGCCCTGATTGTGTGAGCCCGGATCCTCCTGGATCAGCAGGCTGCGCTTCGTCGTCTCGACGTTGTCGGGCTGGTGGATCACATTCACGTTCCCGTAACCGCCCGTATCGGCGTCGATCAGGATCGACAGCGTCGCCGTCCGCAGCGGATCGCGTCGGTCGAGCACGATCTTGAAGATCCGGCCGTTCGGGAAGGGGCCCGACGTTCCGGCTGGCCCGCGGCGCAGACGCGTGGTCGCTGCGTCCGAGATCGCCCGCGGCTCGCCGGTGTCCGCGAAGTAGACGACGTTCGGATGCTTGCGGTCGTAGGCGATGTCCTCCACGCGGATGAACTGGAAGACGTTGTTCGCGTTCGACCAGTTCTCGAGTGCGTTCTGGTCGCCCTTCGCGATCGCCTCCGGCACCGCGATGAAACGTCCCGCCACGCTCTGCGAGCCGGACAGGTCGCCGTAGTCGTTTACCGCCGGAGTGTCCGACTTGAACGCGTACAACCGGCCCTCGTCCGCCCAGAGCTGCGCCGACGAGTCGGCGTTGTAGAGGTAGAGCTGCGACGAGGGCGCGG
>JACCRW010000391.1 GCA_013813345.1 Actinomycetota bacterium | reverse complement strand
GGGGGGGGCTTCGGCGGCCCCCACCGCTTTCTATAGCGTCGAGGGATGTCCGGTCGTCTCCGCGACGGCGTCCTCGCCGCGCTCCCGCTCGCGCCCGGGCCGCTCCTCTTCGGCGCGTCGTTCGGCTTGCTCGCGGCCGACGCGGGGATGAGCTGGGCGGCCGCGGTGCTGATGTCGGCGACGACGTTCGCCGGCTCGGCCCAGTTCGCAGCCGCGTCGGTGCTCGAGACCGGAGGCGGTGCGTTGGCAGCGATCGTCGCCGCCGTGCTTCTGAACGCGCGCTACGTCCCGCTCAGCGTCGCGGTCGCTTCGATCTTCCCCGGCTCGCGACGCCGTCGGCTCTTCGAGTCGCAGCTGATCGTGGACGAGTCCTGGGCGCTCGCGGGCCGCAGCGGGCGCTTCGAGTACGCAGTCCTCGTCGGCGCGGGACTTCTCTTCTACGTCCTCTGGGTCGCCGGCACCGCTGCCGGCACGCTCGTCGGCGATCTGCTCGACCCGGAGGCGATCGGGCTCGACGCGGCCTTCCCCGCGCTCTTCCTGGCGCTGCTCTTTCCGTACGTTCGTGCCCGACGCTCGCTCGTAGCGGCCGTCCTCGCGGCGGCAATCACGTTCGCGCTGATCCCTGTGGCGCCGCCGGGCGTCCCGCTCGTGGTCGCCGCCCTCGCCTGCCTCGTGGGACTGCGTCGGTGAGTGCGGGCTGGATCGTCGTCGCCGCGGTCGGCGTCGCAACCGTCCTCTTCAAGGCGGCGGGGCCGGTTTTCCTCGGCCGTCGCGAGCTGCCGCCGCGGGTGGTCGGTCTCGTCGAGGTGCTGGCTCCGGCAATGCTCGCAGCGCTCGTCGTGACCCAGCTCGTGGGCGGCGATCGCGAGCTCGTCCTCGACGGGCCGAGGCTGCTCGGAGTGGCGGTGGCCGGCCTCGCCCTCTGGCTTCGCGCGTCGTTGATCGTCGTGCTCGTCGTCGCGGGGGCCGCGGCCGGGTTGGCGCGACTTCTTGTTTAGCTTCGGCAGGATGACGGCCACGACGCGGCGCTGGATCACCACCCTCGCGACCCGCACAGGCCTGTGGGCCTGCACGGCCCGCGAGTGCGGCGCCCGGCTTGGTCGTGTCCGCCACCGGCTGCGCGCCATTTTCCGATCAGCCATCTAGGCGAGCGCGGTCTCGACGGCGTCGCGGCTCGGCATGGGTGTACGGCTTGGAGACGATCGCGCTCGCGCCGAGCTCGAGCGCCTTCGCCGTCCGCTCCGGCTCGGGCGAGCCGCCGGTCATCAGGAGCACCGGCAGGTCGGGCTTACGGCTGCGGAGCTCTGTCAGGAGCTCGACACCCGTGAGCCCCGGCATGACGACGTCGCTAACGACCAGGTCGATCGAATCGAGCCCGACGAGCTCGAGCACGTGAGCCGCGGACGGGGCCGAGACGACGCTGTAGCCGGCCCGTTCGAGCACCCGTACCGTCAGGCTGCGGACGAGCTCGTCGTCGTCCACGACCAGGATCCTCAGCTCGCTCCTCATCCGGTCACCGAACCGAGCTGGATCTCGCCCGTGCCTACGAGCAAGGCGGTCGCCTCGCCGTCCCGCTCGCCGACGACGAGCTCGAGCCGGTCGCCGCGCTCCGCGCTCGCGAGCCCAGCAAGGAGGAGCTCGACGAGCGAGCGCAGCACCGTTCCCGCTGCTGCATCGACGACGGGCGTCGAGTCGGCACGCACCGCCAGCTCGATGTCGGGGACGGCGCTCACGCGACGCACGAGTGCGACGGCGGCCTCCGCCGAGTCGGCCACCGAAACCGATCCGACGGGAGCATCCTGCTCGCGGATGTACGCCTGGAGCGAGCACACGATCTCCGAGAGCTCGAGCGCGGTCCGCTCGATCACCGCGAGTCTCCCGTGGAGCTTCGTGCCAGCCCCGGCCTCGGCCAGGGCGAGCTCGGTCGAGCCGAGGCGCGAGCAGGGGATTCGCGAGCTCATGGAGCGCGCCTCGAGTCAGCCGCCCGAGCGTCGCCAGGTGCGCGTCGTCGAGAGCGGGTCTGCCCCGCTGGGCGCTCACCGCTCTATGATCCCGTCGCACGCGTTGTGCAGCCAGGGACGGGGTGGAAGGGCCGCAGATCCATTCGCACCAGACTCCCAGTTCTCCTCGACCCGTCGATCGTACGACAGTCGGCGGCGCAGCGTGTGCGAGCCGCGCAACGACAAGGCTTGCGAGCCCGTCGTCAGATCACCATGAACCAAGCCGCCCCGATCACCTGCCTCGTCGCCGACGACCATCCCGCTGTCGTCGAGGCGGTTTCGGACGTTCTCGGCGAGCACGGGATCGAGATCGTCGGTCGCGCGCGCGATGGCCACGATGCCCTCGCGCAACTCGAGCTGACCAGACCCGCCGTGGCGCTCCTCGACCTGCGGATGCCCGGGCTGTCCGGGATCGAGGTCGCTCGGAAGATCGCTCAGTCGGCGCCCGAGACGGCGGTCATCCTCTACACGGCCTTCGGCGATCGCGCCCTCCTCACCGAGGCGCTGGACGCCGGCGCGCGCGGGTTCGTGCTCAAGGAGGCGCCGCTCGCCGAGGTCGTCCGCGCAGTCGAGCTCGTCGCCGCCGGACGCACCTACGTCGACCCGGTGCTCGCGGGTGTGCTCTCGAGCTCAGCTGCGACCGAGCAGATGGCGACGCTGACCCAGCGCGAGCGCGACGTCCTCCGCCTCCTCGCCGATGGTCACTCGAACGAGGAGATCGGCAAGGAGCTCTTCATCTCGGCGGAGACGGTGCGCACGCACGTCCGCAAGGCGATGGCCAAACTCGACGCCGACACGCGCACCCAGGCGGTTGCGACGGCGCTGCGCCAATCGCTGATCGCCTGAGTCGTTGAGCCTCAGGTTGGAGGTCTCAGCGCCGCGAACGGATCCGTGACCTCGAGGCTCGTCGCGCGAAAGCGGTAGAGCTCCGCCGGGCGTCCGCCGGCGCGTCCGGAATCGCGGTGCCGGCCGGTCGGCTCGAGCACGTCCCGGCGTAGCAAGACCCGCTTCAGGTTCGTGGCCGAGACCTCGTGGCCGAGCGCGGCGACGTAGAGATCGCGGAGCTCGGGCAGCGTGAACGTCGGCGGCGCGAGCGCGAAGCCCACGTTCGTGTACGAGAGCTTGGCGCGAAGGCGCTCGCGCCCGGCGAGCACGATCGCCCCGTGATCGAAGGCGAGCGAGGGGAGCCGGTCGACCGGATGCCAGGCCGTGTCGTCCGGAAGCTCCGGATCGACGCCCGCGGGAACGAGGCCGAGCGAGGCGGTCGCGAGCTCC
Organism: Actinomycetota bacterium; assembly: GCA_013813345.1. Classification (GTDB taxonomy): domain Bacteria; phylum Actinomycetota; class Thermoleophilia; order Gaiellales; family Gaiellaceae; genus Gaiellasilicea. The sequence continues at coordinate 1,094 of JACCRW010000391.1, read as the reverse complement.
CAGCGGCTCGGGTTCCGGCCCGGCTCGCTCCACGTCCCGAGCTGCTCGGCGTGGGCAAGCTCTCTGACGTCCACCTTGGCGGCGAGGTGGCGGCGGATTGACTCGTCCAGCGTCTCGGCGGGTGCGAGCACGGCGCCGGGAAGCGCCCAGGCGGCCGCGAACGGCTCACGTGCTCGCTGCCAGAGCAGCGTCTGCAACGTGCTCGCTCGGACCTGGAGGACGACGGCGAGCACGACCTGAACAGGTGCTGTGCTAGACTCCGGCTCAGGTTTCCGCCTCACAGTCTAAAACCTTAGCGAAAGGTCTTTCCCGATGCTGCGTCTCACTTCTCAGGCATTCCTGCTCGCGGCTGTGGGCCTTGCGATCGCCGGCTGCGGCGGGGGTGGCGGCGACAACGGCGACGGTGACGCCGCCCCAGTCGAGCCGCCGCCCGCGCTCAAGGTCGGCCTGATCGTCGACAAGGGCCAGCTCGACGACAACGGCTTCAACGAGCTCGCCTTCAAGGGGCTCGAGCGCGCGCAGGCCGAGCTCTCGGTCGAGGGTCGCGTGATCGAGTCCGCCTCGTCGGCCGACTACATCCCGAACATGACCTCGCTCGCGCGCCAGGACTACGACCTCGTGATCGGCGTCGGCTTCGCGCAGGGCGACGCGATCGGCAAGGTCGCGCAGAAGTTCCCCGAGACGAAGTTCGCGATCATCGACGTCGATCAGGCCTTCGTGCCCGGGAAGCCGGCGAACGTGCAGGGGTTGCTCTTCCGCGAGGAGGAGGTCGGCTATCTCGTCGGCTATCTGGCCGCGCTGCAGGAGAAGCGGCGCGACGGCGCGGACATCATCAGCGCGGTCGGCGGGATGAAAGAGCCGCCGGTCGATCGATTCATCGCGGGCTACTTCGCCGGCGCGCGCGAGGCCGATCCGGGGATCAAGACCATGCTCGGCTACTCGCAGGACTGGGACGACCAGGCGAAGTGCAAGGAGCTCGCGCTCAACCAGATCGCCGACGGCTCGGGAGTGGTCTTCCAGGTCGCCGGCGGCTGCGGACTCGGCGCGCTGAACGCCGCCGGCGAGCGCGACCGTTGGGGAATCGGCGTCGACGC
>JACCRW010000148.1 GCA_013813345.1 Actinomycetota bacterium | reverse complement strand
TCCGCGATGCAGAGCTCGAGCCGGCGCCACGACTTGATCCGATAGCGCACCTCGAGGAATCCGAGCGATGGATGCTGCTCTGCGAGCCGGCCGACGAGCCACTCGAGCGAGGCGCTCCAGGTACCGGGAGCTGCGGCGGCCGTGCCGCCGTTCACGCAGACGACCGCGCGGGACGCACCGCGATTCGTCCAGCGTCCCTCGGCGCCGGTCGCAAGAGCCGCTAACACGATGCGGCCTCGTCGGCGGGGTGCGATGGGCGGTGCGCGGCAAGGACGCAGGGAGCGCCCATATGAGACATATGGGCGCGACTGAGGACGCCGCATCGCGCCGCCCAGCGCGCGCCGGCGGCATAGAGCTTCATGGTGTTAGCGGCTCTCAGCTCGATGGTTGCCCTCCCTGACACGGCTGGGGACGGTACCCGCAGGCAGGAAGCGCGCAGGACGAACGGAATGGGGCAGGTCCGTGGACACCGCCGCCGCGATCGAGCGCTTCCTCGCCTCACCGCAACTCGCCGCGGCGACGCGGCGCTCCTACTCGTTCGACCTGCGGGACTTCGCGGGCTGGCTGGAAGAGCGCGGAGCGGGCGTGGACGAGGTCGACGTTCGCGTGCTCGCGGCGTATGTCGGCGAGCTCGGCCGCAGCCGACGCGGGCTGGCACCGGCGACGATCTCGCGCCGGATCTCCACGGTTCGCTCGTTCCTCCGCTTCACGCTTGGACCGGCGCGCGTCCCCGACGCCCCATTCGCGCCTCGGCGCTCCCGCCGCCTCCCCGACGCCCCGAAGCAGAGCGAGGTCGAGGCCCTGATCGACGGCGTCGCGGCCGAGGGGCCGCTCGGGCTGCGCAATGTCGCGCTCGTCGAGCTCGTCTATTCGGCGGGATTACGGAGCGCCGAGGCGGTCGCGCTCGACCTCGCCGACGTCGACTTCGAGCAGGAGGCGGTGCACGTGTCCGGCAAGGGAGGAAAGGAACGCGTGGTGCCGCTCGGCGAGTGTGCTGCGCACGCCGTGGCTCGGTATCTCCGGGACGCCCGGCCGTTGCTCGCGCGCGGAGCGAACGACGCGCTCTTCCTCTCCGTCCGCGGCCGGCGGCTCGAGACGAGCACGCTCCGCCGGCTCCTCCCTCACCCGCACCGGCTCCGGCATTCCTTTGCGACCCACCTGCTCGAGGGCGGCGCCGACCTCCGCACGATCCAGGAGCTGCTCGGCCACGCCTCGCTCTCCACGACGCAGATCTACAGCCATGTCGACGCCAAGCGATTGCGAAAGGTCTATGACTTCGCCCACCCTCGATCGTGACGTAGACGGCTTCCTCACCTTGCTCGCCGCGAGACGCGCGCCGCGAACGGTGGAGGCCTACCGACGCGATCTCTCACAGCTCGCAGGCTGGCTCGGCGCCTCTCCCGCCGCCGCGACAACGGACGACCTCGAGCGTTGGATCGCGAAGATGCGCACCGACGGGAACGCTGCGACGTCGATCGCCCGGAGGATCGCGGCGGTGCGCTCGTTCTTCCGGCACCAGCAGCTGCTCGGCGCGCGCGAGGACAATCCCGCGGCCGCACTCGAGCTTCCCCGGCGGACGCGCAAGCTGCCGCGAACCCTGTCTCCTGCAGAGGCGGAGCGCCTGATCGAGGCGGCGGCGGGCTCGACCCCGCGGGGGCTGCGCGACCGGGCGCTCGTGGAGCTGATGTACGGCTCGGGTCTCCGGGTCAGCGAGGCACTGGGCCTCCACCGCCGCTCCGTCGACCTCGACGAGCGGCTCGTGCGCGCGCTCGGCAAGGGCTCGAAGGAGCGAGTCGTGCCGCTCGGACGGCCGGCGGTGAACGCGATCCACCGCTACGTCACGATGGGTCGCCCCCACCTCGACACTCGCTCTCGTCCCGAGCTCTTCCTGAACGCCCGCGGCGGGCCGCTGACGAGAGCCGGCGCCTTCCTGATCCTCCGCCGGATCGCAGAGAAGGCCGGCCTCGAGCCGCAGCGCGTGCACCCGCACCTCCTGCGCCACTCGTTCGCGACGCATCTCCTCGAGGGCGGCGCCGACCTGCGCAGCGTCCAGGAGTTGCTCGGCCACGCCGATCTCGCCACGACCGAGCTGTACACCCACGTATCCGATCGCCGCCGCCGCGAGTTGTACTTCCACGCGCATCCTCACGCGCGGCGGAGCGCGATCCAAAGGACGAGATCGGATGACGTTTGACCCTCAGCTCGCGACTCTCGGAGCCCTGACGATGGCAATCGGCTTCACGATGTACTACGCCGGGCTGAAGAAGAACATGCTCGAGCTGAAGCGGCAGCGGCGGATCTGCCCCGCGTGCGGTCGCAGGATCGCCGGCCGCGTCTGCAATGCGCATTAACAGGACTTAGTGTTGTTCCAACACTAAGTCGCTCAGCGCCCTGATCGTCTCGGGCGCCGGGTCGAGCATCGTGACATGGCCGAGCTTCCGACCTCGGCGCGGCTCCTTGCCGTAGAGGTGGAGATGCACGTTGCGGTGGCCGAGTAGAGCCGCCGGCTCGGGGAGCGCGCCGATCAGGTTCAGCATCACGACCTCGCCGCGCATCGCCGTCGAGCCGAGCGGGAGGCCGAGGATCGCGCGCAGGTGGTTCTCGAACTGGCTCGTCTCCGCGGCCTCGATCGTCCAGTGGCCCGTGTTGTGGACGCGCGGCGCGAGTTCGTTCGCGACGAGCTCGCCGCCGACGTCGAAGAGCTCGAGCGCAAGCACGCCGACGTAGCCGAGCTCGTCGAGGAGCCGGGTCGCGTAGTCCTCGGCCCGTGCCTGGGGGGCGGCGGCCGCCGGAGCCCGCGAGCTGCGCAGGATTCCCCGCGAGTGGATGTTCTCGATCAAGGGATAGAACGCCGTCTCGCCACCGGCCCCGCGAACCGCGATGAGCGACAGCTCCCGGTCGAACGGGACGAGTCCTTCGAGGACATGCCCGGGGTCAAAGCCCGGACGTGTCTCCACCAGACGTTGTCCCTTTCCGTCATAGCCGAGCCGACGCGTCTTCAGAAGCGCCGGAAACGACGTCACTTCGTCGTCGATCGGCGCCGTTGGGATCCCGAGCCGGCGGAAGAGCCGCTTCTCGATCAGCCGATCCTGGGAGGCCTCGAGGGCGCGGGCGTCAGGAACAGCACCCACGCGTCGCGCCGCCGCGACCGGCACGTTCTCGAACTCGTAGGTGACCGCGGCGGCGCCGTCCGCGAGCCGATCGAGCAGCGCCGGATCGTCGTAGGCGCCGACGAGCAGCTCCCCCACCTCCCGCGCCGGCGCGTCCGGAGCCGGATCGAGGAAGCGGAGCGAGAGCCCGAGTGGGATCCCGGCCAGCGCGAGCATCCGCCCGAGCTGACCACCCCCGATCACGCCGACGATCACGCAGGATCGGGCCGGGCGAGCACCGCTTCGGTCTGCTCGGCACGAAAGCGCACAAGCCGCTCGCGCACGCCCGTATCGAAGCGGGCGAGGATCGCGGCCGCGAGCAGGGCCGCGTTGACAGCACCGGCGCGACCGATCGCGAGCGTCCCGACCGGCACCCCAGCGGGCATTTGGACGATCGAGAGGAGCGAGTCCATCCCGTTCAGAGCCTTCGACTCGACCGGCACGCCGAGCACCGGCAGCGCCGTCTTCGCGGCGACCATCCCCGGCAGATGGGCGGCGCCGCCCGCGCCCGCGATCAACACCTGCAGCCCGCGCTCCTCGGCTCCAGCGGCGTACTCGAAGAGCCGGTCGGGCGTGCGGTGCGCCGAGACGATCCGCTGCTCGAACGGCACCTCGAGCGCGGCGAGCGTCTCGCAGGCGTGCCGCATCGTCTCCCAGTCCGACTGCGAGCCCATGAGCACGCCGACGAGCGGCTCGCTCACCGGGTGCCGCTCATCGCGTATTGGCGCGCTTCGTCAGCGCGGCGGCGATCGTCTTCGCCGTCTTGCGCAGCTCGCCGTCGGCCTCGTCGTCGTCGGCGAGCCCGTTCAGGACGAGGATCGTCTCCCGCTGTGGGGAGCCGTTCTTCAGGCAGATGATCGCGAGCCGGCGCACGGCGAGGTTCGGATCGTTGCTGGCGAGCTCGTGGAGCAGCGCGCGCATCGAGTTGACGTCGCCGGGATGGTCGCGGGAGAGCCCCTCGAGCGAGATCAGGGCCGAGCCGCGCGCAGCCGGGCTCTCGTCCTGGAGGCCGCGGCGGACGAGCTCGAGCTTCTGGCGAAACCGGAACTGCGCGATCGCCCGATACGCCTGGGCGCGGACGCGGTAGTCCGCGCTTCTCGCTGCGTGCTCGATCTCTTCGCCCCATTGCGAGCGCAGCGTCGCGAGCGCGCTCTGATCGCCGGCCGCTGCGAGACCGTCAGCTTCCGCCGCAGCCTCGGCGAGCGTCATCCGACGGTGGAGGCAGAGCGGGCGCCCGGGCCGACGTAGCGCGCGTTCGGCCGGAAGAGCCGCCCGGTGCGCTTCTGCTCGAGGATGTGCGCCGACCAGCCGGCGACGCGCGAGCAGGCGAACATCGCCGGCGCGAGCGGGGGCGGGATCTCGGCGACATCGAGGACGACGGCCGAGTAGTACTCGACGTTCGTGGCGAGCACGCGGTCGGGCGAGCGCTCCTGCAGCGCCTTCAGCGCGACCTGCTCGAGCTCCTCGGCGACCTCGACGTTCGGAGCTCCGAGCTCCTTCGCGACTCCCTTGAGGAGGCGCGAGCGCGGGTCCTCGGCGCGGTAGATCCGGTGCCCGAAGCCCATGATCCGCTTGCCGGCATCGAGCGTCTCGTGCACCCAACGCTCCGCATCGCCTGACGCGGCGACCTCCTCGAGCATCGGCTTGACGTAGGCGGGAGCGCCGCCGTGGAGCGGCCCCGAGAGCGCGCCGACGGCCGAGGAGAGTGCTGCGCCGCAATCGGCTCCCGTCGAGGCCGTGACCCGCGCTGTGAAGGTCGAGGCGTTGAGCCCGTGCTCGGCGGTGCAGATCCAGTAGGTGTCGATCGCCTTCGCGTGACGCGGATCGAACTCCCCTCGCCAGCGGAGCAGGAACTTCTCCGCGGCAGTCTCGCCCTCGGCGACCACGTCGTCGGGGACGACGTCCGAGCGCCCGTCGGCAATGCGGGCCGAGCGGGCGACGAGGGTCATCATCTGAGCCGAGATCCGGCCGAGGTCCTCACGGGCCTGCTCGTCGGAGATCTCGTTCAGCTTCCCGAGCTTCCACTCGCCGGCGAGGCGCGCGGTCTCGGCCTGGAGATCGGAGGGCGCGTTCCCCGTCAGCCGCGCCGGCTCGTATGGCTCCGGGTCGGGCATCGTCGAGTGGAGATCGTCGTCCACCAGGAGGCCCCAGACGTTCTCGTACGGGTAATGGCCGACGAGCTCCTCGATGTCGATCCCGCGATACCGGAGCGAGCCTCCGTCGCGATCCGGCTCGGCGATCTCGGTCTCGACGGCGACGATGCCTTCGAGACCCGGCTTGAACTCGTTCATCGTTCTCCTCGTCGGATTCCTGGTGGCGCGGACGGTACCTCACCCGTCAACCCGGCGGCCGCCGCATACAATCCGCCGCTTGCGCAACTCGGCTGACGCTGATTTGCGCTAGACGAAGGGAAGAGCGTTGAGTGGTAGACGAAAAATAACGGTCGTCGGAGCGGGGAACGTCGGCGCGACGTGTGCGCAGGAGCTGGCGCGTCGGGACTACGCAGACGTGGTCGTCGTCGACATCAAGGAAGGCCTCCCCCAGGGCAAGGCGCTCGACCTGAACCAGGCGGCTGCCGTGCTCGGCCACGAGGCGAACGTCGTCGGCTCGAACGACTACGAGGAGTCCGCCGGCTCGGAGGTCGTCGTGATCACGGCCGGTCTCCCCCGTCAGCCGGGGATGAGCCGCGACGACCTCGTGACCACGAACGAGAAGATCGTCGGCTCGGTCACCGAGCAGGTGCTGGACACGAGCCCCGACGCGATCCTCGTGATCGTCTCCAACCCCCTCGACGCGATGTGCCACGTCGCGAAGAGCGCCTCCGGCTGGGCGAAGGAGCGTGTCTTCGGGATGGCTGGGATCCTCGACACGGCGCGCTTCTCCGCGTTCATCGCGTGGGAGACCGGGATGTCGATCAAGGACGTGACCGCGATGGTGCTAGGCGGCCACGGCGACCAGATGGTGCCGGTCGTCTCCGCAACCACCGTCGGCGGGATCCCTCTCCGGAAGCTCGCCGCCGAGGATCGGATCGAGGCGATGGTCGAGCGGACGGCCAAGGGCGGCGGCGAGCTCGTCAACCTCCTCGGTACCTCGGCGTGGTATGCGCCCGGCGCTGCGGCCGCCCAGATGGTCGACGCGATCGTGCTCGACGAGAAGCGCGTGCTCCCCTGCACCGCCTACCTCGAAGGCGAGTACGGGATCGACGGGCTCTACATGGGCGTTCCGGTGGTGCTCGGGGCGGGCGGAATCGAGCGGATCGTCGAGCTCGACCTCGACGCGAGCGAGCAGGCGGCGTTGCAGGCGTCCGCAGATGCGGTCCGCGACGTCGTCGGCGTGCTCAGCGTCTCCTAATAGTGGTCGCCGGCTAATGGAGCTCGGACTCCGCGGACGGACGGCGATCGTCTGCGGCGCCTCGGCCGGGATCGGGCTCGCGTCCGCCGAGGCGCTCGCTGCGGAAGGCGCGAACGTCGCGATGCTGGCTCGTGGACGCGAGGCGCTCGAGCGCGAGGCCGAGCGGATCGGCGCGCTCGCCGTGCGCGGCGACGTCGCCAATCCGAGGCACCTCGAACGGCTGGTGGAGCAGACGCTCGAGGCCTTCGGCGGCGTCGACATCCTCGTCCTGAATAGCGGCGGGCCGCCACGAACGCGCGCGCTCGACATCACGGACGAGCAGGTCGAGGACGCGGTCGCGCTGCTACTCCTCTCGGCGGTGCGGCTCGTCCGGCTCTGCCGGCCCCACCTCGAGGCCGGCGGGCACGGGCGCGTGCTCGCGATCACCTCGAGCGCGGTCAAGGAGCCGGTCGACAACCTCGCGCTCTCGAATGCGATCCGGCCCGGCCTCACGGGCTGGTTGAAGACGCTCTCCCGCGAGCTCGGCCCGACCGGGGTGACAGTGAATGCGATCGCGCCCGGGCGGATCGACACCGACCGCCTGAAGGAGGTCTATCCGGATGGGCCGAGCGAGACGGACCTCGCGGCGATCCCGCTCCGCCGGCTCGGCGCCCCGCGCGAGCTCGGCGACGTCGTCTGCTTCCTCGCGTCCGACCGCGCCGCCTACGTCACCGGCGCGACGATCGCGGTCGATGGCGGCTTGACGCGAGGGCTCTTCTGACTCCTGGTCGGCTCGTCAAGACCGGGCTCGTCCTCCTCGCGATCGCGGTCGCGGCCACGTGGTTCATCCCGTCGAACACGTATCTGATCCTCCCGGATGGCGCCAAGCCCCTCGTGGACAAGGTGAAGGTGGAGGGCGAGAAGCCCGCGAACGACGCGGGCGGGATCTTCTTCGTCGATGTGATCGTGCGGAAGTCGTCGCTGCTCGAGCAGCTCTTCTCGCCGCTTCGCCCCGAGGGAGCCGAGCTCGTGCCCGAGCATGCGATCGTTCCCCCCGGGTCGGACTTCGAGGAGCGCCGCCGCCAGAACCTGCGGCAGATGGATCGCTCCCAGGAGATCGCCGCGGCGGTCGCACTGCGCGAGCTCGGGCTCGACGTGGGCTCCGATCCCGAGGGTGCGCTCGTCGTCGCCGTCGCCCCCGATGCGCCCGCCGACGGCAAGCTCCGGGCAACGGACGTGATCGTCGCCGTGGACGGGAAGACCGTGAAGACGCCCGACGATCTGCGGCGGCTGATCGGCGGCCGCGAGCCCGGCGAGCAGGTGCGCGTCGAGGCGCGCGCCGGCGGCGCCGTCCGCACCGAGGTCCTGAGCACCGTCGAGTCCCCCGATCAGGAGGGTCGGGCGATCATCGGGGTCCAGGTCGAGCAGTCCGCCCGGATCGAGCTCCCGATCGAGGTCGAGATCGATCTCGGCGGCGTCGGCGGCCCCTCGGCCGGGCTCGCGTTCGCGCTCGACGTGCTCGAGGAGCTCGGTCGCAACGTCGACCGTGGCTACAAGGTGGCCGCGACGGGCGAGATCGAGCTCGACGGTGGGATCGCGCCGATCGGCGGAGTCGCACAGAAGACCCGCGGCGCGAGGGATGCCGGAATGGACGTCTTCCTCGTCCCCGCTGGGGATAACGCAACCGAGGCCCGCCGCAACGCCGGTGGGCTTCGCATCATCGCAGTGGAGAGTTTTCAACAGGCGTTGCGGCGCCTGACAACGTTACCCAAAAAAGGATAGATAGCAGCAGTTTTCATCAACCTGGAATCGCCCGGAAATTGCGTCCTTTTCGTATTTGGGAGGGTTGCTCCCGGTGCTCGACGTGACAAGAATGGCCACTGTCCAGAAGGGAACAATCGAGCAAAAGGGATTATGAGCAAGAGAACTGAATCATCGTGTAGTGATTGCTACTTCCGCCGTGCCGGCCTCTGCGCCCTTCCCGGCGACGTTCCCTGCCCGACGTTCCGCCGCGCGACCGCCGGGGTGCTGACCCCACCGAGGCAGCCACGGCTCGTTCCGCGAGTGACGCCTGCGTTCGCCACCGCGTCGGCCTAGACTCTTCCTATGGACACGCCGCAGCGGGAGTTCGAGCGCACCTGGCAGCCGCGGCTCTGGCTCTCGCTCGCCGCGCTGATCCTGATCGTCGCCTACGTGATCGCCTTCGTCGTCGGCAACAGCGAGAAGACGAGCGTCAACTTCGTCTTCACCTCCGCGACCACCTCGCTGATCTGGGTGATCCTGCTCTCGCTGCTCGCCGGCCTGCTCGGCGGCGTCCTCGTCTCCCAGGTCTACGCGCGCCGGCGAGCGCTCACGGGCCAGGCCGAGCCCTCGGAGGAGAACGAGCCCGGCCTGTAGCTCCCGGAGCTGCTCGTCCTTCATAAGAGCGACGCGAGGAGCGAGACGCCTTCTTCGATCTCCGCCGGCGACGCGTAGCTGAACGCGAGCCGCGCCGAGCGCTCGCCGCCTGTGCCAGGGAAGAAATCGGCGCCCTTGACGAACGCGACGCCCGCGGCTTCGGCGCGCGCGAGCAACTCGCCCGCGTCGACCGGCAGGTCGATCCAGAGGAAGTAGCCGCCCTCGGGCGTGCTCCAGGTCGCGCGACCGTTGAGCTCGCGGGCGAGCGTCGCGATCATCGTGTCGCGGCGCGTGCGCAAGAGGCCGCGGATCCGCTCCAGGTTCGGCTCGAACGCGCCGCGGCGGATCAGCTCGCGGGCGGTCGCCTGCGTCAGGAACGGCGGCGAGATGTACGTCGAGACCGCGCGCTCCTCAATCCGACCCGCGAGCGGCGTGGGCAGCACGAGCCAGCCCACTCGGATCCCCGGAGCGATCGTCTTCGAGAACGACGAGGCGTAGGTCACGAGCTCGCCGCCCTCGAGCTCGTGGAGCGACGGCGGCGGCTCGCCCTCGTAGCGGACGAGCCCGTACGGATCGTCCTCGAGCACCGGCAAACCGTACGTCCCCGCCAGCTCGACCAGCCTGCGCCGACGCTCGACGGAGAGCGTGCGCCCGCTCGGGTTCTGGAACGTCGGGATCGTGTAGAGAAAGCTGACCCCGCCGGCTGCGAGCTCGCGCTCGAGCGCGTCGAGCTCGAGGCCCTCGACGTCCATCGCGAGCGCGACGACCTCCGCGCCGAGGCGGGCGAGCTGCTTCAACGGCCTGTCGTAGGTGGGCGCCTCGACAAGCACCCTCCCGGGCCGCTGCGCCAGCAGCTCCTCGAACCAGAAGGCGATTCCCTGGAGGCCGCCGCTCGTGACCACGATCCGCGACGCCTCCACACCGTGCCGCGCGCCGAGCCAGTCGCGCAGTGGCCCGTAGCCGCCGCCCGCGCCGTAGCCGAGGACGGCCGGATCGGACTCGACCGCGACGCGGGCGCAATCGGCGATCAACGCCCCGTCGAGGCACTCCGGCGCTGGGGCGCCCCTGGCGAAGGAGATCACGCTCGGAGCCTAACGTCGTCGCCTGCTGCTACCTTGAACCCAATGGACGGGGATTCCGTCCTGTGAGGTTTGGCTCCTTCGGGTCGTTCCGCTGCTGAAAGCGGGTGGTCGAGGCAGGCAAGTCTCGACCCACACAGAAGGAGAAAACCGAATGCAGTCTTTCCACGAGCTGGGCGTGTCGTCCAGCGT
>JACCRW010000380.1 GCA_013813345.1 Actinomycetota bacterium | reverse complement strand
GCCCTCTCAGAGCTGCTGCCGCTCCCGGAGAACCGGGTCACGCTGGCAGACGAGGCCGATCGGAACGGGATGCCGATCGCGCGCTTCGACTACACCCAGTGCGACAACGATCGGGCCAACATCGCCTCTGCGAAGCAGGTGATGATGGACATCTGGGACGCGGCCGGAGCGCAGGACACGCTGACGATCGACCGCTACGCGCACCTGGTCGGCGGCGCCCGGATGGGAACGGCGCCCGAGACGAGCGTGGTCGACTCAGATCATCGCGCCTGGGGAATCCCCAACCTGATCGTCGCCGACGGGAGCGTGATGCCGACGCAGAGCGCGGCAAATCCGGCGCTCGCGATCATGGCGCTCGCCGACCGGCTCGCCGGCCGACTTCAGGCGAAGCGCGTCCGCGCCGAGCGGGCGCCGCGCGTCGGGCTCGTCGCCGTGCTCGGAGACGCGGCATGACAGCATCATCGCCAGCAGGTCCCCGGCCGGACCGTCTACCAAGAAGTGCTTATCGGCGCTGTCGTAGATTTGTGATCGGCGCTTCGTCCTCGGCGAGGCGGGTTTGCGCTGTCGTTGTCAGGTAATCGTCAGGTAAAGGAGCAGTTATGAACGGAAAGACACCACTCGCAGCGATCGGCCAGGGCCTTCTTGCGGGTGTGCTCGGGAACGCGGTGTTCACCGGTTATCAAGCGCTTCAGGCGAAGCTCGCGAGCGATGACGGGAGCGCGTCGAGCGCGCCGCCGAAGGACTGGAGCGAGGTGCCTGCACCGGGACAGGTTGGTCAGCGCATCGCCGAGGGCGTCTTCGAGCAGGACGTGCCGCTGGAGCAGGCGGACAAGGTCACGAACACCATGCACTGGCTCTACGGCACGAGTTGGGGCGCGCTCTACGGGATCCTCGAGGAGACGTTCCACCGTCCGGTCGTGAACGGCGTCGCCCTGACGAGCGCGGTGATGGCGTTCGACTACTCGGTGCTGCCCGCGATGAAGATCTACAAGCCGCCGTGGTGCTATCCGAAGACGACGCTCGCCAAGGACTACGCGAACCATTTCGTCTACGGCCTCGCCGTCGCGGGGGCGTATCGCGCGCTCGACGGCGTCTTCGCGCGCGACGCCGACTAGACCCGCGCGCCCCGCAACGCCGTCGCGCAGACGTCCTCCGGCTGGGCCTCGATTCGGGGAATCGCGGCGAAGAGGAGCGCGCGCAGCTTCTCGAGGTTCTCCCCGAAGACCCGCACGACGGCTTCCGCCGAGACGGGCTCGTGCCCGCCGACGCCCGCGTCGTAGTCGGTGATCATCGAGACGTTGGCGTAGCAGAGCTCGAGCTCGCGGGCGAGCCAGGCCTCGGGATAGGCCGTCATGTTGATCACGTCCCAGCCCTGAGCGCCGTAGAAGGCCGACTCGGCGCGCGTGGAAAAGCGCGGCCCCTGAATCACGACCGCGGTGCCGCCGTCGTGAACCGCGATCCCAAGCTCGCGCGCCGTCTCGACGAGGAGACCGCGCAGGCCCGGGCAGAACGGCTCGACCGCCGCGACGTGCGTCGTCTCGGGCCCCTCGTAGAACGTGTCGGCACGACCGCTCGTGCGGTCGACGAACTGGTCGCAGACGACGAAGTCTCCAGGCGCGAGATCGGCCCGGAGCGAGCCGCACGCCGCCGGCCCGACGATCCGGCGGACGCCGAGCTCGCGCATCGCCCAGACATTCGCCCGGTATGGGATCTGCGCGGGAGGAAGCTCGTGGCGAAGCCCGTGACGCGGCATGAACGCGACCTCCTGCCCGTCGAGTTCCCCGACGGCGAACGGCGCGGAGGTCGCTCCGTAGGGAGTGTCGATCGTCACCTGCTCGACCCGCTCGAGGAGCGAGGTGAACCCGGAACCCCCGAAGACGCCGATCATCACGGGAGTTTGACGGTTGGCCGGACGGAGAGGAACGAGGGAGTCCAACGATCGGAGGGAATCTGATGGACGAAAGACAGGATCGGACCCGAGACGAGTCGCTCCAGCCCACCGGCGCGGCGGTCGTCGACATCTGGACGTTCCGCACCGACACCATGGGCGGCGGCACAGTGGGCGGCACCGACATGGATCTCACCGGCTACTCGGTCGAGGCGACCGACGGCGGGATCGGGAAGATCGACGAGGCCACCTACGAGGCCGGCGGGAGCTACCTCGTCGTCGATACCGGCCCGTGGATCTTCGGCAAGAAGGTGATGCTGCCGGCAGGAGTCGTCGATCGGCTCGACGCCGACAGCGAGACGGTCTACGTCAGCCGCACCAAGGACGAGATCAAGAACGCCCCCGAGTACGACGAGGAGCGCTCGCGCGACGACGACTATCGCGGCGAGCTCGGCGGCTACTACGGCGACCGGGACCGCACCTCTCTCTGAGTCGGCTCGGCGCCTGAACGAACAGCGGACGGCCCGGATTC
>JACCRW010000362.1 GCA_013813345.1 Actinomycetota bacterium | reverse complement strand
GTGGCCGCGATCTGGCTCCTCTTCGCGCTGATGCAGCCCCTGAACGGCGCCGTTTTCGCGCTCGACGGGATCCTGATCGGCGCCGGCGACGGGCCCTACCTCGCCTGGTCGATGGTCGTCGCCTTCGTCGCTTCGGCGGCTGTCGCGGTGGCGGCCTATGCGCTGGAATGGGGAATCGTCGGTGTCTGGGCCGCGCTCGTCGTCCTGATCGTCGTCCGGCTCGTGCTGATGTGGCGCCGCTTCGCGAGTCGGCGCTGGCTCGTCACGGGGTGGACGTAACGACTCGTCGCTCGAGCGTGCGTACCTCGGTGACGAAGAGCACGGCGACCGTGACGGCGACGCCGATCGCGGCGGCGCCCCAAAGCGTCGCGCGGACGCCGATCTGATCCGCGATCGGCCCGGCCGCCGCGAGGCCGAGCGGAACGAGCGCAAGCGATCCCAGCGCGTCGTAGGAGTAGACCCGCGAGAGCTTGGCCGGCGGCACCTCCTGCTGCACCGTCGTGTGCCAGAGGAGGCTGAAGATCTCGATCCCGAACCCGGAGAGGAAGCCGAGCGCGGCGATCCACGCGACACCGAGCGGGAAGCCGAGCGCAACGAGCGGGGCGGGCATCAGCATGATCGCCAGCGTCGCGACCACGAGCATCCGGCGGGGACGGTAGCGCAGCCCGACCAGGCCGCCCACGACGAGCCCGGCCGCCTGCGCAGTCAGGATCGCGCCCCAGGCCTTCGGGCCGCCGAGCTCCTCGTCGGCCACGACGGGACCGAGGACGCTGAACGCGCCGATCGTCACCATCAAGAGGACGGAGAACTGAAGCACGATCGACCACAGCCAGGGCCGTGACCGAAACTCGCGCCACCCCTCGACGAGCTCCGACACGAATCGCGCGCCTTCGCGGGCTTCGAGGGGCGGCAGACGCATCAGGGCGATGAGACTCGCCGCCAGAACGTAGCTGCCGGCGTCGACGGCGATCGCCCAGCCGGAGCCGAACGCCGCGACCAGAAAACCGCCGATCGCCGCGCCGCCGATCGACGCAGAGCTCATCGCGAGCTGGAGCAGCGCGTTTGCCTGCTGAAGAAGCGGAGCCGGAACCGTCTGCGGGACGACTCCGGCCGAAGCGGGAAAGAAGAACGCCGAGGCCCCGCCGTTGACGGCCGCGAGGAGCGCGAGGTGCCAGACCTGCGCGTTGCCCGTGATCAGGAGCGCAGCCGCCACGGCCTGCGAGAGCGCACTGGCTGCGTTCGCGCCGACCATGACCCGGTTGCGCGGGATCCGGTCCGCGAAGATCCCGCCGACGAGGAGAAAGAGGATCAGCGGGATCTCGCGCGCTGCCAGAATCAGACCGAGGTCGGTCTTCGAGCCGGTCAGGTCGAGGACGGCGAAGGCGAGCGCGACCGGAGCGATCGAGCCCCCGAGCAGCGAGATCGCGCGGCCGGCGAAGAAGAGCCGGAACTCCCGCTCACGCAGTGGGGGCGAGATCAGCCCTCGCGGCGCAGCAGGCGTTGGCTCGTCACGGGCTGGACGTGACGGCAGCGGGTTCCGGTGTCGGATCGATCTCCACGGTGTCGTTCCGCCGCTCGAGCGTTCGCACTTCGCGGCTGAGGAAGGCACCTCCCATCGCCACGACGCAGATGCCGAAAGCCACCCACAAGGTCGCGGAGACGCCGATCGCCGCCGAGACGGGCCCGACGATCGAGAGCCCGATCGGGATCGCTACGAACGATCCGAGCGCGTCGTAGGAGCTGACCCGCGATAGCGCCTCCTGCGGCACGTGCTGCTGGAGCGTCGTGTCCCAATAGACGCCAAACAGCTCGAGCCCGATCCCGGCGAGAAGCGCGAACCCGGCGATCGCGACCGTCGGCAGCTCGAGTGCCAGCGCCGCGAGCGGCAACGTCCAGAAGAGCAGGGCGATCTGCCCGACGAGTAGGGGTCGCCGTGGCTTCAGTCGGAGCGTGATCAGTCCTCCCAGGACCAACCCCGCAGCTCCCGCAGCCGAGATCGCGCCCCAGGCAGCCGCCCCACCCAGCGCTTCCTGGGCGACGACGGGGCCGAGCACGCCCGTCGAGCCGTTCGAGGCCATGTTTCCGAACAGCGCGGAGATCACGATCACCCACAACCATTGACGCGACCGGAACTCCTGCCAGCCCTCCCTCAGGTCGTGGAGGACGGACGACGCTGCCTTGATCGTTCCGGGAAGCCGCATGAACACCAACACCCCGGCGCTGAGGAAGTACGTCCCAGCGTCGAAGGCGATCGCCCAGCCCGACCCCACCGCCGCGACGGCGATGCCGCCGGCCGCGGTGCCGAAGACAAGCGCCGCGTTCGTCGTCAGCCTCAGGAGCGCGTTCGCCTGCTGGAGGAGCGGAGCGCTCACCGTCTGCGGAACGATCCCGGTCGAGGCGGGGAAGAAGAAAGACGATGCGATTCCACGGACGACCTGGAGCGCGGCGAAGTGCCAGATCTCCGCACTGCCGGTCAGGAGTAGGATCGCCGCCGCGGCCTGAGCCGCGCCGCTGAGGACGTTCGACCCGACGAGGACGAAATGGCGTGGCAGCCTGTCTGCGAAGACGCCGCCGATGAGCACGAAGACGATCTGCGGCAGCCACGCCGCCATCAGCACGAGCCCAAGCGCGGTTGGCGATCCTTCGAGCTCGTCGATGACCGCGAACGCGAGCGCGACAGGCGCCACGGCGCTGCCGATATAGGACGCGAAGCGGCCTATGAAGAGCAGTCGGAACTCACGCTCGCTGAGCGGCGCGAGGCTAGCTCTCACGGCGCTTCTCGGCCCAACGCGCGAGGCCCGCGTACGACTGCCAGAACGGCATCGCCCGGTCGTACGCGTCGGCCTCGGCGGCGGGCAGGTCTGCCTTCGCCGCCGCGACGAACTCGGCCTCGGTGGCTCCCCGCTCGACGCGCCGGGCCCACACGCCGAGGCGATTCCGCAGCTCGGCGAGGTGGCGCTCGACGTCCTCCGCGACGCCGAAGTGGATCAGCGCCAGCCGTGCGGGCGTGCGCCGCTCGATCTCATCCAGCGTCCTTCCCCACGCTTCGATATCGACATCGGGCGGCGGCGTCGGTGGGAAGACGCCTTCCGCCGGCTGGATCCGCACGCCGGCAGCGTCGCCCGCGTAGAGCGTTTCACCGTCGAAGTAGCAGACGTGGTGCGAGGCGTGGCCCGGGGCGGGGAAGACCTCGAGCCCGACGGCGCGACCGGCCGAGGCTTGTGTTTCTGAAACGCAAAGTCGGATGTTCGCCTCCGGCACGGCCGCGAGCTCACCCCAGAGCCCGTCGAAAGCCTCGCCGTAGAGCCGCCGAGCGCTCCGCTCGAGGCGGCTCGGATCGACGAGATGCGGCGCGCCGACCTCCGAGACCCAGACGGTCAGCTCGGGGATCTCGCGCACGAGCGTGCCGGCCGCGCCCGCGTGGTCGAGGTGAATGTGCGAGAGGAGGAGGTGCTTGATGTCGCCGAGCTCCACGCTGCGCTCCGCGAGCCCGGCCTTCAGCGCGGGCAGGCACGAGGTCGGGCCGCAGTCGAAGAGGGCCAGACCTTCGGATGTCTCCACGAGGTACGACCCGATCGTCCGCGGCACGCCGAGGTGAAAGAGGTCGAGCGGCTCGTGGGCGGCGGAACCCAACTAACAGACTGTTACTTGGCGTGCGCGGCGGCCGGGACGAGCGCCGAGGCCAGGTCGGCGAGCAGGTCGTCCACCGACTCGATCCCGACCGAGAGCCGGACGAGGTTGCGCGGGGCGGCGAACGGCGCGTCTGCGGTCGAGGCGTGGGTCATCCGGGCCGGGTGCTCGATCAGGCTCTCGACCCCGCCGAGCGACTCGGCGAGCTGGAAGAGCTTCGTCCGGGCGACGAGCGCCACGGCCTCGTCCTCGGTCTCCGTCAGGAAGGAGATCATCCCGCCGAAGTCGCGCATCTGGCGTTTGGCGATCGCGTGCCCGGGGTGGGATTCGAGACCGGGGTAGAGGACCTCCGTCACGATCGGCTGCTCCTCGAGCCAGCCGGCGATCGTGCGCGCGTTTTCACAGTGCTGGCGCATCCGAACGGCGAGCGTCTTCAGCCCGCGCAGCACGAGCCAGCAATCGAACGGGCCCGGCACCGCGCCGAGCGACTTCTGAAGGAAGAAGAGGCGCTCTGCGATCGTCGGGTCGTTCGTGGCGACGAAGCCGCCGACGACGTCCGAATGACCGCCGAGGTACTTCGTCGTCGAGTGGAGGACGATGTCGGCACCGAGGTCGAGCGGGTTCTGAAGGTACGGCGTCGCGAAGGTGTTGTCGACGACGACGAGGGCGCCAACCGCGTGTGCCGCCTCGGCGGCCGCCCGGATGTCGACGACGTTCAGCATCGGATTCGACGGCGACTCAATCCAGACCATCCTGGTGTTCCCATCGAGATGCTCGGCGAGGTTCGCGAACGCGGCGGCCGGCAGGTAGTCGAAGAGGTAGCCCTTCGGCTCGTAGACCTGCGAGGTCATCCGGTAGACGCCGCCGTAGACGTCCGCGATCAGGACGACGCGCTCGCCGGGGTTGACGAGGTGCATCAGCGTCGTCGTCGCGCCGAGGCCGGACGAGAACGCGACCCCGTGCTCGGCGTTCTCGAGCGAGGCGAGCGCCGTCTGGAGCGCAGTCCTCGTCGGGTTCGCGACCCGCGCGTAGTCGTAGCCCTTGTGCTCGCCGACCGCGTCCTGGACGAAGGTCGACGTCTGGTAGATAGGAGTGATGATCGCCCCGGTCGCCGGGTCCGGCTCCTGCCCCTCGTGGATCGCACGGGTCTCGAAGTCCATCTAGCGAACGATCCTAGCGGCGCCCAACCAGGCCGCGAGGTCGGCCAGCGCCTCGTCCAGGCGGGACGTATCGCCCCAGGCGCCGAGCAGCTCGAGCTCGCCCGTCTTCCGGTCGAGCCGCGGCTCCGCGCGGCCGACGACCTCGGCGCCGACGAGCAGCGGCAGGACGTAGTAGCCGTACTCGCGCTTCGCCTTCGGGACGAACATCTCGAGCCGGTAGCGGAAGCCCCAGAGCGCCTCGGCGCGGGCGCGGTCGTAGATCAGCCGGTCGAAGGGGGAGAGGAGGACGGCTCGGTCGGAGACGGGGCCTTCGGCCGCCTCCGGATGTGCGTGCCACTCGCCGCGGACGAGACGCACGCCCTGCGCGCGGAAGCGCTGTTCGGCGCGGATCCGCTCCGCGTCGCGGACCGACACCGTCTCAGTCTCCGGCCACCAGCGCTTCGCGAGATCCCACAGCCGCTCGCCGGTCCTGCGCCCCACGACGGTGATCTCGCCGTAGAGGTGCAGCGACGCCAGCATGAGGCCGACCATCCGCGAGCCGTACCAGCGGTGGTCGCGTCTCTCTCCCTTCGCGCGATCCTCGAAGTCGCGAGAGAGGAGCGGGCCGCGCCGATCGAGCTCGCGCAGGACGTAGTTGCGGAACGCACGGTTCTCGGTCAGGAACTCGCGCACCCAGCGCTCGCTCTTGTACCGGCGCGAGCGCCGGAAGTTGCGGATCCGAGCGCGAACGAGCGGCAGGTCCTCGATCGGGTAGATGAACGCGTCGTACTCGAAGAGGACTCGCTCCTCCCAGAGCAGCCGATCGAGCTCGGCCCGGTCGTAGCCCGGCCCGAGGCGGCTGAAGAGGACGAGGTGCTGCGGCGTCGCCACCGGCGAGACGACGTCGATCTGGAGGAAGCCGAGCCGCTTGACCGTGTCGAGCACGTCGGTGGCCGATCCGTCGAGTAGCTGCGAGCGGATGGCAATCCGGCGAGCCTCCTCGAGCGAGACGACGGTCACCGCCGCACCTCCGCGAGCCCGATCGTGCGTGCGAGCCGAGCGAGTGCGCGATCGAGCGCGTCGTCGAGTGCGCCGGACGCGCGCACCCCGTCCTCGCGATGGAACGCCTTGACGACGAGCCGTCCCTCCGCCCGCTCCGACTTCAGATCGGCCCGGCCGACGATCCGATCGCCGCGCAGGAATGGAAGCACGTAGTAGCCGTATTGCCGCTGCGGCGCCGGCTTGTAGACCTCGATCAGATGGTCGAAGCCGAGGATCCGCCGCGCGAACGGCCGGTCCCAGAGGAGGTTGTCGAACGGGGAGAGGAGGACGGCAGCCTTCGGAGCGGCCAGGTCGAGCTCCGTGCCCGCGAGAACGTAGACCGAGGCGCCGCCGTCGTCGACCTCGAGCTCGACGAGCTCCCCGTCGCGCACGAGCCCCGCGAGCGCCGGCCGGACCGTCGTAGCTCCTCCTTTCAGCCGCCAGTGCTCGACGATCCCCGCAGCCGTCAGGACGCCGCGCGCCCGAACGGCCCGGAGCGCGAGGCGGCGCAACCGCTCCGGCTCGGCCGGATCAGGGAGCGCCAGCACCTCAGCCGGGATCACCCGCTCGGTCAGGTCGTAGAGCCGCTGGAAGCCCTGGCGCCCGGCGACCGCGAGCCGGCCGTGATTCCAGAGCCGCTCGAGAGTCGCCTTCGCAGGCTTCCAGTTCCACATCCCGCCCCCGGTCGCGCCCTCGAAGTGGCGCGAGGGGAGCGGCCCCCGCTCGCCGATCTCGGTGAGGATCTCCTCCGCCAGGTGCGGGTGCGTCCGTTCGACATCCCCGTACCAGCGGCGGCCGCCGTTCCGCATCGCCGGCCGGAAGAGCGGCCAGTCCTCGATCGGGAGCACGCACGCCTCGTGCGCCCAGTACTCGAAGATCCGGCCGCTCCGAAGCAGGTGCGAGACGGCATCGCGCGGGTAGTCGCCGATCCGAGAGGCGAGCGCGATCCGGTCGCTACGCTCGACCGTCGAGATCGAGTCGAGTTGGACGCACGAGAGCCGTCGGATCGCCGCTTCCACCTCCGCGGGGCGCGCGCGGCGATACCGGGAGCCGTAGCCCTGCGCAGCAATTGCCAGCCGCCGGACCGCGGTCGCGCTCACCGTACTCTTGGCGGTCATATGCGGCTGCCCCTCCTCGCTCTCGCGCTCACGTTCGGCGCGCTCGCCGTCGCGAGCGTCTTTCTCTTCATCCTCTACGACGATGACGCGGTGACGACGGCCGATGCCGTCGTCGTGCTGGCCGGGAGCAGGTTTCGGCTTCCGGTCGGCCTCGAGCTCGTCGAGCGCGGCGTCGCGCCGGTGCTCGTGATCTCCGATGGGCTCGATCCTCGCTCGCCACGAGCGAACAGACTCTGCCGCGAGCGGGCGCTGGTCCTCTGCCCCAGGCCCGATCCGTACTCGACGCGAGGCGAGGCGCAGCTCATCGCCCGACTCGCGGCGGAGCGCGGCTGGGACACGATCGTCGTCGTCAGCTCGCGCTTCCACCTCTTCCGGGCGCGGATCCTGATCGAGCGCTGCTACCGCGGCCGGCTCGCGTTCGTCGGCGCGCCGATCCAGTGGTGGCGCTGGCCGGTGGCGATCGCAGCCGAATGGGCAAAGCTCGGCGTTGCGACCGTGAGGCGGGACTGTTGACGCCGTTCGAAGAGTTCGTCCGCGAGCACCTTCCCATCCCGCCGGCCCGGCTCCTGGAGGTGGGTTGCGGCCAGGGCGAGTTGACGACCGCGCTTGCCGTCGCGGGCTACGACGTGCTCGGAATCGATCCGGCCGCCCCGCTCGGCGACCTCTTCCGCCGGCTGACGCTCGAGGAGCTCGAGGAGCCCGACCCGTACGACGGCGTCGTCGCGGCGCGCTCGCTCCACCACATCCGCGACCTCGATGCGGCCCTCGACAGGATCGTCGAGCTGCTCCGTCCGGATGGGGTGCTCGCCGTGGAAGAGTTCGTCTGGGATCGGCTGGACGAGCCGACGCTCGAGTGGCTCCACGAGCAGCAACACGCGCGCGGCGGGGCCGGAGAGGTCGTCGCTCCGACTTCGGCTGCGGCGCTGCGCGAGGAGTGGGAGGGCGAGCACCTGGGTCTGCACGGCGAGGAGCCGCTCCGTCTCGGTCTGACCACGCACTTCGAGGAGCTAGCGTTCGTGTGGACGCCGTACCTCTATCGATTTCTCGGCAACGGAGCGGCGGAGGTGCTCGAGCAGGCGCTCATCGACGCGGGCGAGATCCAGGCCCTCGGCTTCCGCTACGCCGGCCGCCCGAAGCCCTCTTAGTAAGAGGATTGGCGAAATCGTGAGCGCGGTCAGTTAGTCGGGGCCAGCATGCTCGACGGCATCTGCGCGTCGATGGGACTCCCACCCGGTACCACCCGTATCGATGCCAACCTTTCCGGTGTCGGGGTACTCGGCAACGTCTGGGTAGGTGGTGGATGAAACGATCAGCACGCGGGCGACGCTGCTGCTCTCGTTTCTGACCTGGTGCCCACCGGCCGGACCTCGCGGCAGTGGAACAACGTCGCCCTCGTTGAGCTGACGGTCGCCGTCGGGGAGGCGAACCGTCGGCTGCCCACGAAGAACGACAAGGAGTTCGTCGCTTCTGTGATGGAAGTGATAAACGAACTGAAATCCGCCGGGTTGGAATTCCCAGAGCGAAGCCCCCAGCGGCCCGTCCGCCGACCTAACCAGTCGTCGCGCGCCGACGCCGCCCCAGTCGGGCACCTCGGCCCACACATTGGTCGCGTCGTCGGACACCGCGCCAGGAATTTAGCGTGGGGGTCATGCGGCGCAGGCGCGAGTCGGCGCCAGAGAAAGGCGGGCGAGCATCACAAGGTCGGCGTGTAATCGGACACGCTCGATTCCCCCACACGGCGGAACGCCGCTCCGTACTAGGACGGGGTTCGGCCGGCGAGGATCTCGGCGAGCCTGTCGCCGTCGATGTTGCCGCCGGAGACCACGCAGACGATCTGCTCGCCTGCGAGCCCATGCTTCAGCGCCGCCGCGACCGCGAGCGCGCCCGCGCCTTCGGCGACCACCCGCGCGCGCTCCGCGAGCAGCCGCACCGCCGCCGCGACCTCGTCCAGCGAGACGACGTAGGAGCCGGTAAGCAGCGGCTGCGCGCGCTCCCACATCAGGGGGAGCAGGCTCTTGCCGCCCGCGCCGTCGACGAACGAGGGCCGGTAGTCGAGCGGCTCCGTGTTCCCGGCGAGCGCGGCGGCAAGCGGCGCTCCGGTCTCGGGCTCGACCGCGTAGAGGCGCGTCGCAGGGCTGAGCGCGGCCAGTGCGCTCGCGACCCCGGTGAAGAGCCCGCCGCCGCCCCACGGGATGAGCACCGCGTCGAGCTCCGGGAGATCCTCGGCGAGCTCGAGCCCGATCGTCCCGTTGCCGGCCATCACTCGCTCGTCCTGGACCGGGTGGACGAAGAGGCCGTCGACGCCGTCATAGCGCGAGTCGACGATTGCCTGCCACCACCGCTCGTAGGGCACCTTGACGATCGTGCCGCCGAGCCGCTCGATCGCCGCGAGCTTCGTGGCCGGCGCGTGCTCGGGGACGACGATCGTCGCCGGCACCCCGAGCTCGCGCGCAGCCCAGGCGACGCCCTGCGCCATGTTCCCGGCGCTCGCGGTGACGACTCCCCGCGCGACCTGTCCGGGCTGCGCCTGCCGGATCGCGTTCGCCGCGCCGCGGATCTTGAACGAGCCGATCGGCTGGAGGCACTCGAGCTTGAGCCAGATCTCGGCGGCCGCCTCGGGCGCATCCAGCCGGACGAGCGGCGTCCTGATCGCGGCGCCGCGGATCGTCTCGCGGGCGCGCTCGATCTGCGCGAGCGAGATCAGAAGTCGACCTCGGTGCCGACCCCCTGCTCACGGGCGCGGGCGACGACGAGCTCGGCGGCGGCGAGGTCCTCGACGGCGAGCCCGAGCGAGACGAAGATCGTCAGCTCGTCGTCTCGAGTGCGGCCGGGATGCGCGCCGACCAGCACCTCGCCCAGCTCGGCGAGGATGTGCTCAGGCCCGATCGCGCCTTCCTCGACCGCCGCGCGGTACTCGCCGGACTCGTTCAGCGTCGACTCGCGCCGGTCGGCGAAGAGCGAGCCGGCGGCCATCGTCTCGGCGTCGAGCTCCCTCGCCCAGGGCACGCTCGAGCCGACCGCGTTCACGTGCGCGCCCGGCTTCAGCCATTCGAGCGGGAGGACCGGCTCGCTGGAGCTCGTGCATGTGCAGACGATGTCCGCGTCGCGCACGATCCCCTCGGCGCTGCCGCCGGAGCTGCGGCTCCAGGAGCGGATCTCGGCAGCGTCGAGGACGGCACGCATGGCCTGCTCGTGGGATTTGCCCTGGACGCCCGTGCCGATGATCGCGACTTTTCGCGCGCCGGGTCGAGCGAGGGCGCGGGTGGCGACGGCCGTGACGGCGGCGGTTCGGATCGCGGTGATCGGCGAGGCGTTCAGGAGCGCCGTCAACTTGCCCGTCTGCCCGTCGTGGAGGAGCACCGCGCCTTGGTGGGCGTCGAGGCCGCGCGTTGGGTTGTCGGGTGTGACCACGATCTCCTTTAGCGAGTACGCGGCGCGGTT
>JACCRW010000300.1 GCA_013813345.1 Actinomycetota bacterium | reverse complement strand
CTCGTGCACGTGCCCGGCCGGGCCAGGCTCGGCCGCGGCACCGTGGGGCTCGGAATGCGGCTCGCGCTCTCCCGGCCCGCCCGCACCGCGGCGACGATCGCGGTGCTGGCGGCGGCCGCCTCGGTCGTCCTGCTGATCCTCGCCCTGGCGGCTCTCCTCCAGCGGCTGGAGAGCGACCCGGAGACCGTCGGCAAGCGCTACCGGCTCGCGGTCACGGCGCCGGCGGAGGACGCGGCGACGATCCGGAGGCTGCCCGGGGTGGCGGGTGCGGCGGCGCGCTACGAGGTTCCGGCTGTGGACTCGTTCGCGCTCGGGGAGTCGTTCACCGTGATCGGCTTCGCCGGCGACCACACACGGTTCGAGGCGCCGCCGCTTGCGACCGGACGCAGGCTGACGGGCGAGGGCGAGGTGGAGGTCGGGCTGGGGCTCGCGCAGGCGCTCAACCTCAGCCCAGGCGCGATGCTCGCGGTCCAGCTTCCGTCCGGCCGCGAGGTGCGCTACCGGGTGAGCGGCGTCGTCCGGGCGCTCGAGAACGAGGGTCGCATCGCCTACGTCGGGACGAGCCGGCTCCTCCGGGCCGAGCCGTTTCTGACCCCGCAGATCGCCGTCCTGCTCGAGCCGGGCGCGACGAAGGATGGCGTCGCGGCGGAGCTCCGAGCCGCCGGGTTCTTCGCCGAGCCGGTCGGCGGCGTGACCGTCCGAAACGGCGGCTTCCTGGACGTGCTCGCAGCGCTCCTGCGCAGCCTCGCGGGCGTGATCGGCCTCGTCTGCCTCTACGTCCTCGTGCAGACGCTCGCGCTAACGGCGCAGGAGCGGCGGCGGGCGGTCGCGGTCCTCCAGACGATCGGCGCCGCGCGGGGCCAGGTCGCGGCCGTCCTCGCCGGCTCGGCGCTGCTCGTGGCGGTGTGCGGTGCGCTCGTGGGGATCGTGCTCGAGCGCTTCGTCGTCGGTCCGGCGGCCTCCGGACTCGCGGCGTCGTACGTCTCGCTCCCGCTCGTCGCGGGTGCTCGCGAGGCAGCGCTCGTCACGCTCGGACTCGCCGTGCTCGGGCTCCTCGCCGCCGCGTGGGTGGCGCGCGCCGCGGTCCGCCGCCCGATCGTGGCCGGGCTCCGCGAAGACTGAGTCAGCGGTACAGCCGGGCGTTCCGGTCCGAGCGTTCGCCGGCGAGGCCGCGCGGACGGCCGCCCTGGTGGTCGAGAAATGAGAGCCGGCGCGAGGTCTCGGCGAGCGGCGAGGAAGCGTGATCGAAGAGCCAGGTCTCGAGCACGACCTGATCGCCCGCTGCGCGCCGGAGCCGGAACGCTCGCCCCTGCTGCGGATAGTCGACGAGCGACGAGGTGCCGATCAGCCAGTAGCCGCCGCCGCGCGAGGCTCGCGGCTCGATCCGGTTCGCGTGCTTGTCCCCCGAGACGACGGCGAGCACGCGTGAGGAGGCATCGAGCGCTGCGAGCGCCGGCTCGGCTCCTTCCGTCTCGGTGAGCCGCGTGCTGGAGAAGACGACGACCCAGCGCTCGCCGGCCCGAGCGAGCTGCTCGCGGAGCCAGCGCACCTGGGCGGGGCGGAGCAGGCCACGCGCTCCGATGTCCCGCCTGACCGTGTCGAGGGCGATCGCACGAACGAAGCGGCCGATGTCGAAGCTGTAGTCGAGCAGCGGCCCGCCGGCCGGCGCGTCGCTCGCGGCGCGGAGCCGCTCGACGGCCTCGGTCGGCGAATGCGGGCGGCGCCGTGAATCGGGCGCGACTCGACGCGCCGCTCCGGGCAAGCCGCGAACGAGCAGCTCCTCGACGAGCTCCCTCGAGAGCGACTGGGAGCGGACAGACCGCAGCGCAAGCTCGTTCAGGCGCACGAGCTTGCGCGAGCCTGTGGCAACGGCTCTGATCCGCGCGCTCGGCGCGATGTTCCCCTGAACGAGGAGATCGTGGTTCCCGACGAGCGGGTACCAGGGGACACGGATGCCGGGCGAGTCGAACTCGGCCTGTGCCCGGCGCAGCAGGCCCGGCTCGCGCGGTGGATCGACCTCCGGCCGGTAGAAGAACGGATCGGGATTTCCGGCCGACTGGACGCCGTCGTACCCGGCCGCGCCGCTTCCGGGATCGACGCGACCGCCGCGGAGGATCGCGAGCAACTGGTCGAGCTCGTCCCGTTGCGCGTTGTCGACGAGATCGCCGGTGAGCACGAGCGCCTGCGGCCGCAGCGCCGCAACGGACTCGAGAGAGGCCGCCAGCACCTGGCCGGTCAGCGACTCCTGAAGCCGGAACGCCGACTCGAACGGTGGACCGAGCCGGTCGAGCAGCTCGACGCGCGCCGGCGACTCCTCGTCGGTGATCTGGATGTCCGTGAGCTGCGCGAAGACGGCGAGCTCGTCGCCGGGCTCGCTCGTCGGCGCCAGCTCGGTCCGGTCGACGAACGGCTCGCCAGGCCCGCGCTCGAGCACCCCGTCGCCGTCTGGATCGACCCAGGTCCGCTCGAGTGTGGAGCCGCTCTTCGGTTGCTCGTCGCCCCCGAGCGAGCACCCACCCACGAAGAACGCCAGCGCTGCGAGAACGCTTAGCCGCACGCGCGGCGACCGAACGGCAGTTCTGTCCGTGGTCGTCGTTATGGTTTTCAACATGACCAAGAATGACCGCCCGATCAGCGATGACAGCCGCGCAACCGTCGGCGAGCTGATCGCGTCCCTCCATCTCTCCATGAAGTCGCCGCGCCTGGTCGGGACACCGCGAGAAGGAGAGCCTCGGCCCGGTGGGATGACCGAAACACGATCAGAGCCACCAGCGATCGGTACACGACTACGCCTGCAGGAAGCGCCTAGCGGTTCGTGATCCCGGACTCGCTCGTCGGTCTCGTGCTTTTCGCGGCGAGCCTGGGTTCCGGATATGTCTATGTGTGCGTCGCCGAGCTGCGGCAGCCGCGCCAGGAACGAAGTCAGCTCGTCGAAGCCGCGGAGCTTGTCTTCATCGGCGCGATTGCCTCGAGCCTCGCTGCGCTCCTTGTCGCCTTCACGGCCGAGGCGACTGGATTCTCGGATCTCGACGTGCTCGCAGACGATGGATCGACGTACGCCGTCGATCATCCTCTGAGGCTGCTGACACAAGGGGTCGACATCGTGGCAATCAGTGTGCAGACACATGCCGATCGCCGTGCGAGGCCGAACGCCCTCTCGCGGTGGCTTCCACGTCTTGGGCGGACCTAGCCTCCAGGTCGCGGCTGATCGCTCACCCAGGCTTCGAGGAGCCCGCGGTAGTGCTCCGCGAAGTGGGTGTGCTCGTGGGCTGGGAACGTCGACTGGACGGTTTCCACGAGCAGTCGGTCGAAGTCCGGGCCGGCGACGTATTCGAGCAGCGCCTCGTCCAGACCCTCGAGATGCTCCGCGCAGAACTCCTCGTACGCCTCGGTCTGGAAGTAGTCGTCGGCCAGCTTGCCGTAGCCGGCGAGCTTCTCCTCGTACGAGAGATCTTCGCGATCGCCGAGCTCGAAGTAGTCGCGCGTGCTCTGGTTGATCCGCATCGGCCGGCCGGTGATCGTGCAGAAGACGCTCCAGCGGACGAGCGCACGGATCGCCCAGGGGAAGTAGTAGTGGAGGCTCGTCAGCGCCACGTCCGGGGAGGCGTTCGCGTAGTCGATCGGATAGGCGCAGCCGTCCTTGACGATCGTCTCGCACGAGTTGAACTCCCAGCGGAAGAACGCGTTCACGAGTCGGCTGATCGTCACCACCTCGGCGCCGAGCTCGGGTGAGAGGAAGTCGTGGTCGACCTGGTAGCGGTCGTGCAGCGGCCGGTCGGGGTCGAAGTGCATGACCATCGTCTCGGCCCCGATCGAGAGGCTGCGCGCGAAGACGTCGAAGTCCTCGACCGCGGCCTGGAGGTGCATCAGCCGCTCCCCGGAGGCGTCGTAGACCGCGTGCAGCTCGGCGTCATCCCTGATCCTCGTCACACCCACCCACTGGCCGCCGTCGAAGGGCTTCATGTAGAGCGGGTAGCCGACCTTCGCCGCGATCTCGTTCAGCTCGAAGGGCAGGTTGTAGCGCTCAGCGGTTGGCTGGAAGCGCTCGTTCTCGGGTGGGTTCTTGTGCGGGATCAGCCAGGTCTCCGGGACGCGGAGGCCGAGCCGCATCATCGCGCAGTAGGCCGCGTGCTTCTCCATCGCCTGGAAGGTGAACGGGTTGTTCAGGAGGTAGACGTCGTCCATCAGCGAGACCTTCTTCAGCCACTCGCGCGG
>JACCRW010000288.1 GCA_013813345.1 Actinomycetota bacterium | reverse complement strand
CGCGTCTCGGGGATCCCGCTCACCTCCGAGCGGCAGCTCACCGGCTCCGGGCCGGCGGAGGCGACGGCCACGATCGTCCACCGAGTGCTCAACGAGCTCGGTCTCGCAGCCGAGGTGCTGCTCTGGAACGTCGTCCCGACGCACCCGCATTGCATCGGAGCGCCCGACTCGAATCGGACGCCGACTCGGCTGGAGATCGAGCAGTCGGCCTGCTTTCTGACCGAGCTCGCGCGCGGGCGGCGTGCGATCCCGCTCGGCCGGATCGCGCACGCGACGCTCGGAGGCACCTACATCCGTCACCCGGCGCAGGGTGGAGCCGCGGCCTTCCGCCAGGGCATCGCCGCAGCGCTCCAGTAGGCTCGCCGGAGTGCCCGACTTTCCGATCAGACGAAACACGATTCTGCTCGCGGCGACGCTGACGTCGCTCTCCGGAATGGTCCAGCTCGCGGTTGCGGTCGCGACCGTGACGCTCGTGCTCGTCACCGGGATCGAGGGCATCCTCGGGCTCGGCCCCGCGATCTTCCTCACGGCCGGCGCCCTCGCCGCGTTTCCCGCCGGGCGTCTGATGGACCGCTTCGGCCGGATCCCCGTGCTCGCAGGCGGCTGTCTTGCCGGGGTGGCCGGCTGCCTCACGACGGCGCTCGGCTGCGAGCTCGAGTCGGCTGCGGTGGTCGTTTCGGGCTTCGCTCTCGTCGGCGTTTCCCAGGGGACGATCCTGCTCGCGCGGGCAGCGGCTGCCGACATGTACCCGCCGGAACGGCGCGCGCGCGGCATCTCCTACGTCCTCTTCGGCGCGCTCTTCGGAGCTGCGCTCGGCCCGCTCGTCTTCCGCCCGCTCTTTGCCGGCAAGGAGCTCGATACGGAGGCGCTCGTCGTCCCCTGGCTCGCGGCCGGCGGGATCATGGTGGTTGGGCTCGTCCTCGTCCTCCTCATCCGGCCGGACCCGCGCACGATCGCTCAGCAGCTTCATTACGACGCCGGCGGCAGCGCCGAGAAGGCGGCTGCCCCGCTGCGCGAGATCGTCCGTCGGCCCGGCGTGCTCACCGCGCTCGTCGCCGCGGTCGCGAGCTTCGCCGGGATGGTCGCGGTGATGAACCTCACCGGCTACCTGGTGATCGACCACGGGCACCACCAGGCCGACGTCTTCACGGTGATCAGCCTCCATATCGTCGGCATGTACGCGCTCGTGCTCGTGATCGGGCAGCTCGTCGACAGGGTCGGCCGACGGCCAGGCCAGGTCGCCGGGCTCCTCTTGATGGCGCTCTCGACGCTTGGCCTCGCCTGGTTCCAGAGCGTCTTCTGGGTCTCCGCGTCGCTCTTCCTGCTCGGGCTCGGCTGGAACATCTCCTACGTCGCGGCTGTGACGGAGCTCGCCGACCGGGCGCTCCCGGCCGAGCGGGGGAGGCTGATCGGCTTCACCGACCTGTGCTCGAGCTTCGCCGGCGCAGTGCTCGTCCTGCTCGGCGGGGTCGCCTACAGCGAGCTCGGCGTCGAGGCGCTCGCCTTCGCCGCGACCGCCTTCGTCGCCCTGCCCGCGGCCTGGATTCTGGTACGATCCGCCGCCGGCGCACCCGACGTGCGCCCTCTTTCTGTGAAGTGAGAAACCTGCTGACGTGAAGACATACAGCGCAAAGCCGGGCGAAGTCGCACGCGACTGGTACGTCGTCGACGCCGAGGGGAAGACTCTCGGACGGCTCGCGACCCAGATCGCCGACACGCTGCGCGGCAAGGGGAAGCCGCAGTACACCCCACACGTGGACACGGGCGATTTCGTGGTCGTCGTCAACGCCGAGAAGATCGCCGTCACCGGCCAGAAGCTCGATCAGAAGCTCTACCACCGGCACTCCGGCTATCCGGGCGGGCTCCGCACGCGGACTCTGCGCGTCCAGCTCGACCGTCGGCCCACCGAGGTGCTGCGCAAGGCGGTCAAGGGGATGCTCCCGCGCAACCGCCTGGCGCGCCAGCAGATCACCAAGCTCAAGATCTACGCCGGCCCGTCGCATCCGCACGAGGCGCAGGCACCCAAGCCCCTGAAGGAGATGTAGTGGCAGATCAGGATCCGGTTCAGGAACCCGTAGTCGAGGAAGCCCCCAGCGACGAGACCCCGGTCGAGCCAATTCCGATCGAGCCGACCTCGAGCGAGCCAACCTCGAGTGAGGAAGCCTCCGTCCAGGAGTCGCCGGCTCAGAGCGCCCGGCTCGAAAAGGCCCAGTACCTCGGCACCGGCAAGCGCAAGACGTCGGTCGCTCGCGTGATCCTCCGGCCAGGTCCCGGCACCACGTGGTTCAACGGCCGGACGATCGAGGACTACTTCCCCCGGCTCACGCACCGCGCGGCCGCGCTTGCCCCGCTCAAGGTCGCCGGGCTCGAGGGCACCTACGACATCCGCGTCCGCGTCCACGGCGGCGGCCCTACCGGCCAGGCCGGCGCGGTTCGGCACGGGATCGCCCGCGCGCTCGTCGAGGCCGATCCGAACCTGCGGATCCCGCTCAAGCGCGAGGGCTTCCTGACGCGCGATGCACGCCAGGTCGAGCGCAAGAAGGCCGGGCTGCACAAGGCGCGCAAGGCGCCCCAGTTCTCCAAGCGGTAGCGCCTTACCTGCGGTAAGCGGTAGGCGGAGCCGGGCGCGCCGTGTCGACGAGGAGGTTACGTGGAGGACGAGCGTTGGCCAATCGTCTAGCGCTTTCCGGCGGAGCCGGAAAGCGCAGCTACTTCGGAACGGACGGCGTTCGCGGGATCGTCGGCGAGGACTTGACGGTCGACCTCGTGGAGCGGCTCGGCAAGGCTGCCTCGCTTTGGTCGGGGCGGGGCCGTGTCTTCGTCGGTCGCGACACGCGGGCCTCCGGGCCTGAGCTCGAGGAGGCGTTTGCGCGTGGCGTCGTCGCCGCAGGTGGGAGCGCCGTGCTCGCGGGAGTGCTGCCGACCCCGGCCGTCGCATTGCTCGCGCTCGACCTCGGCGTCGTGATCACGGCCTCGCACAACCCACCCGAGTACAACGGTGTCAAGCTCTTCGACTCCGACGGGCACAAGCTCACGGACGCCGCCGAGGAGCAGATCGAGGAGCTCCTGGACGCACCGGAACGCGGCGGTGGCACGATCGATCGCGTCGATGTCGCAACCGACAGCTACTTCGAGCACATCGTCGAGCGCTTCGGCTCCGACCTCTCGGGCCTCCGAATCGCAGTCGACTGCGCGAACGGCGCCTACTCCGGCATCGCTCCGGAGGCCTTCGAGCAGCTCGGCGCCGAGGTGACCGCGATCGGCGTGGAGCCGGACGGCGAGAACATCAATCTCGGCTGCGGCGCGACGGATCTATCCCTTCTCTCGCACGAAGTGCGAGAGAAGGGACTGGATCTCGGCGTGGCCTTCGACGGCGACGGCGACCGGATGCTCGCGGTCGACGGCCGCGGCGAGATCGTGGACGGCGACCAGATCCTCGCCGTGCTCGCGCTCCACCTCGGCGTCGACGTCGTGGCCGTCACCGTGATGACGAACCTCGGCTTCCATCGACTGCTGGAGGAGCGCGGGATCCGCGTCCTCACGACGGCCGTCGGTGATCGCTACGTGCTCGAGGCGCTCCGTCGCGAGGGCGGCATCCTGGGCGGCGAGCAGTCCGGCCACGTGATCTACCTGCGCGACCACGTCACCGGCGACGGACTCGCAGCGGCACTGCTCCTTTGCGACGCGATCCGCGGTCGGACCCTTGCTGCTGCCGCCGCCGTGATGCCCCGCTACGCCCAGGCCAAGGAGAACGTGCGCACATTCGGCGGCGTGCCGGCCGCTGCGCTTGCCGAGGCCGAGCGCCTGAACGAGGAGCTCGCCGGGCGCGCCCGCGTGCTCGTCCGCCCCTCCGGCACCGAACCTCTGGTTCGGGTCCTGGGCGAGGCCGAAACGGATGAGGAGGCGCGGAATCTCTGTGCTAGGATCGGCGGGCTTGTCCGGAGGGAGCTCGGCTAGTTCGCGACGCTGCGAACGGGATCGCCGAGCTCCTCTGCGTTCCAGACCCAGTTTCTAGCGACAGAGTTCCCGAGGGAACAGAGAGGTGTTTTCAGGAGGCCACAGGGCCGTCGGGCAGGGTGGCGCTTCACCCGGAGGGGACGAAAGGAGCTTCAGGGTGTGCGGAATCATCGGATACGTCGGACCGAGAGAGTGCAAGGCGCTGCTGCTTCAAGGCCTCGAGCGCCTCGAGTACCGGGGCTACGACTCGGCTGGGATCGCGCTCCGCGAGCTGAACGAGCTCGATTACGTCCGCGCGGTCGGCAACCTCCAGAACCTGAAGACCGCCGCCGGTCCGAACGGATCTCGCTCGACGCACGGCCTCGGCCACACGCGCTGGGCAACTCACGGCAGCGTCACCGAGGCGAACGCGCATCCGTTGACCGGCTGCGACGACGGCAAGCTCTCGATCGTCCTCAACGGGATCGTCGAGAACTACCGGGAGCTGACGCGCGGCCTGAAGGAGGAGGGGCACGAGTTCTCCTCCGAGACGGACGCCGAGACCGTCAGCCACCTGATCGAGCGCCACTACGACGGCGATCTCGTCGAGGCTGTTCGGAGGACGTTCAACGAGCTCGAGGGTCACTTCTCCTTCGTTGCGATCCACCACGACCATCCCGATCTGCTCGTCGGAGCGCGTTATCAGACGCCGCTCGTCGTCGGAGTCGGCGAGGGCGAGATGTTCCTCGCGTCGAACGCCATCGCCTTCCTGCGCGAGACCCGCACCGTCCAGTTTCCGGACGATGGCGACATCGTCGTGCTCGAGCCGGGCGGCGTTCGCTACCTGCGCGCGAAGGATGCCGCGCCGGTTGAGCATCAGCTCGTTGAGCTCGACTGGGACGACGAGGGCGCCGAGAAGGGCGGTTACGAGACCTTCATGCTCAAGGAGATCTACGAGCAGCCGGAGGCCGTCGCGGAGACGATCGGCGACCGTGTCCGCCACGGCAGGCTCGAGCTCGAGGGGCTCGGACTCTCGGACGAGGAGGTGCGCAACCTGCGCCGGATCGTCCTGCTCGCGTGCGGCACCGCCTACCACTCGTGCGTCGTTGCCCGCTACGTGCTCGAGGAGTGGGCGCGGCTGCCGGTCGAGCCGGACATCGCCTCCGAGTGGATCTACCGCAACCCGGTGATCGGGCCGGACACGCTCGTGATCGGCGTCTCCCAGTCCGGCGAGACCCGCGACACGATCGAGGCGATGAAGCTCGCGAAGAAGAAGGGCGCGCACACGCTCGCGATCACGAACATGATGGGCTCGCAGATCACGCGCGAGGTCGAGTCGGTTCTCTACACGCGCTGCGGCCTCGAGGTCAGCGTCGCCGCCTCGAAGACGTTCACCGCGCAGATCGCGCTCTTCTATCTCGTCGCCCTGAAGATGGCGCAGGTCCGCGGGACGATGGACCCCGGCGAGCTTGGCTTCATCCTCGACCAGGTCTATGAGCTGCCGACGAAGATGAGCCAGTTCCTCGACGGCGACCATCCGATCGAGGAGATCGCGCAGCGCTTCTACGACAAGCCCTTCTTCCTCTACCTCGGCCGCCACATCGGCCTGCCGGTGGCGCTCGAGGGGGCGCTGAAGCTGAAGGAGATCTCCTATATCCCGACCGAGGCGTACTCGGCCGGCGAGATGAAGCACGGTCCGATTGCCCTCCTCGATTCGGACACGCCCGTCGTCGTGGTCGCGACCGACATCCATGTCTACGACAAGATCGTCTCGAACATCCAGGAGACGCGTGCGCGCGGCGCGCACGTGATCGCGATCGCGACGGACGGCAACGAGGACATCCAGCACCACGCCGACGACGTGATCTACGTGCCGAAGACACCGAACTTCCTCCAGGCGACGCTCGCGGTGCTGCCGCTCCAGCTCCTCGCCTACCGGATCGCGCGCCTGCGCGGCCTGAATGTCGATCAGCCGCGCAACCTCGCGAAGACCGTCACCGTCGAGTAGCTCGCGCGGCGCGATGCGGCCGAGGAGCTGTCAGCCGCTGCTGACAGGGACAGTCCCTGTCAGCTCAGGCTGACGCGCCGCGCGCGAAATCGAGCGCGCCGCTACCCGAGACTTGCGCGCATCCTTAACCTGCTCTTAGGCCGTTCTTGCTGAAATCGGAGCGACCGCCTTTTTTCCAGCCGCCCCTGCGAGCAAAGGAGACCACGTGACCTCGACCGCCGAAGAGCGTAGCGCCCAAGAGCCGAGGGAGCTGCTCGAGACGGCTCTCTTCGAGATCAAGCGCGTGATCGCGGGGCAGGATGCGATGCTCGAACGGGTGCTCGTCTGCCTGCTCGCAGGCGGCCACCTCCTGATCGAGGGCGTCCCCGGCCTCGCGAAGACGCTGACGATCAAGACGACCGCGCAGGTGCTCGGCGGCTCGTTCCAGCGGATCCAGTTCACGCCCGACCTCGTGCCCTCGGACCTCGTCGGAACTCGGATCTACCGGCCGGGTGCCGGCACGTTCGAGACGGAGCTCGGGCCGGTCTTCTGCAACTTCCTGCTTGCGGACGAGATCAACCGCGCCCCGGCGAAGGTGCAGTCGGCGCTCCTCGAGGTGATGCAGGAGCACCAGGTCACGATCGGCTCGGCGACGCATCCCGTTCCGGATCCTTTCCTCGTGATGGCGACGCAGAACCCGATCGAGTCGGAGGGGACCTACCCACTCCCCGAGGCGCAGATCGACCGCTTCATGCTCAAGATCCTCGTCGGCTACCCAGAGCACGACGAGGAGCTGACGATCGTGCAGCGGTCCCTCGGCCCGCCCCCGGAGCTCCGTCGCGTCGTCGAGCTCGAGCAGCTGCGGACGCTCCAGGCGGCGGTCGCAGAGG
Organism: Actinomycetota bacterium; assembly: GCA_013813345.1. Lineage (GTDB taxonomy): Bacteria > Actinomycetota > Thermoleophilia > Gaiellales > Gaiellaceae > Gaiellasilicea. The sequence goes on along the minus strand of JACCRW010000288.1, from coordinate 2,371 downwards.
TCTACGTCGACCCGGGAATCATCAGCTACACCGTCGACCTGGCGACGGCGACGCGCGCGCCGGCCGCGCACGGTCTCACCGAGCTGGCGCCGCTCGTCGCCTTCGGCGCCAGCCCGCGCGGCCCGATCAGCCTCGTCCAGTCCTCGCGCGCGCTCGCCTTCCTGCGCGGACGCGACTACGTCGTCCTCGGAGACATCGCCACGCTTGCGAAGGACGCCCTTCGCCACCGCCTCGTGCTCAGCTACCAGGCGCTTGCCGAGGAGGTCGACGCCGACTCGATCCTCGACCGGGTGCTCGCCGCGGTCGCGAGGCCCGAGCTCGAGCTGCGAAGAGCGGAGACCGCCGCGTGAGAGGAGCGGCACCGGTGAGCGCCGCCCGCACCGCGGCGCAGCCCGGTCCGGGGCCGCTCTCGGAGCCGCTGCTCCGCGCGCTCGACCTGACCGTGCGCCGGCGGGTCGAGGGGATGCTGGCCGGCGACCACCGTTCGTCACTACTTGGCGCGGGGAGCGAGCTTGCGCAGGTGCGGCCATACGTCGCCGGCGACGACGTCCGCCGGATCGAGTGGAACGTGACCGCGCGAACGGGCGAGCCGCACGTCCGCGTCGACCTGGCCGAGCGCGTGCTCGTCACCTGGCTGGCGCTCGACGTCTCGCCCTCGATGGCCTTCGGCACCGCTGACCGGCGGAAGGCGGACGTCGCCGAGGGCGTCGCCCTCGCGCTCGGCCATCTCGCGAGCCGCCGCGGGAACCGGCTCGGCCTGCTCGCGTTCGGGGACGGGAAGCCGCGCGTCTTCCCGCCGCGGCAGGGACGCGCGGGGATGCTCGGCGTCCTGCTCGAACTGCGACGCGAGACCGCGGTCGAGGGCGGCGGTGCGACCTCGCTCGGCGAGGCGCTGGGGCTCGTCTCGCGCCTCGCGCGCCAGCGCTCGCTCGTGATCGTCGCCTCCGACTTTCGCGGCCCGCGCGACTGGCGCCCGCCGCTCCTGCGACTCGCCGGCGGGCACGACGTGCTCGCGATCGAGCTGCGGGATCCTCGCGAGGAGGCGCTCCCGAACGTCGGTGAGCTGCGGCTCGTCGATCCCGAGACCGGGAGGCAGCTTCGCGTCGATACAGCCAATCGCCGCCTGAGAGACCGTTTCGCCGCCGCCGCCGCGGCAGAGCGGGCAGAGATCGTGCGCGAGCTGAGCTCGCTCGGCGTCGCCCATGTCGTGCTCTCCACCGCGGGCGACTGGTTGCGCCCGCTCGCGGGCTACCTGCGCCTCCGTGGAGCGGCGCGTTGAGCTTCGCCATCCCGCTCGCGCTGCTCGCGCTTCTCCTCGTCCCGTTGGCGCTCGGCGGGTATCTGTTGCTCGAGCGGCGTCGCCGCACCCAGGCCGGCGCGTTCGCGAACCCGGCCCTTATCCCGAACCTGCTCGGCCGCAGGCCCGGCAGGCTCCGCCACCTCGCGCCGGCGCTCGCGCTCCTCGCCCTCGCGCTGATCGCGACCGGACTCGCGCGGCCGCACGCAACCGTCTCGGTGCCGCGCGAGGAGGCGACTGTCGTCCTCGCGATCGACGTCTCGCGCTCGATGGTCGCGACCGACGTCGAGCCGACGAGGCTTGCGGCGGCGCAAGACGCGGTTCGCGCGTTCCTCGCGAAGCTGCCGAAGGGCTACCGGGTCGCGATCGTCTCCTTCGCGCAAGGTGCGGCCGTCGTCCTGCCGCCGACCGCCGATCGCGAGCTGGCCGAGCGCGCGCTCGCGAATCTGCGTCCGGGCGACGGTACGGCGCTCGGCGGCGGGATCGCACGCGCGGTTCAGGTGACCGAGCGCGTCCGCGGCTCGAACGGGCAGCGCCCGCCGGCTGCGATCGTCCTGCTCTCGGACGGGGCGCAGACGATCGGCGAGCAGACTCCCGTCTCGGCCGCGCGGCGGGCGCGGGCGCTGATGATTCCGATCTCGACGGTCGCCCTCGGCACCGCCCAAGGTGTGGTCGAGGTCCGCAATCCCGACGGTTTCGTCGAGCGCGTGACCGTGCCGCCTGATCCGAGAACACTCCGTAGGGTCGCCTCGCTGACGCGAGCCCGCTTCTACGAGGCGCCCGATGGAGCGCGGCTCCGGGCGGTGTACGAGGAGCTCGGTTCGAGGGTCGGCCGCGAAGACGAGGAGCGAGAGATCACAGCGTTCTTCGCTGCGGCCGGCGCGCTTCTCTTCCTCGGCGCCGGCGCCGCATCCGCATTCCTCTTCGGGCGGCTGCCGTGAGCCGGCTCTTCCTCACGGCTCTCCTGGCGGCGGCGGTCGGTTCGGGCGTCGGCGCGCCGGCGGCCAGCGCGGGAACCGAGTGCGAAGGCCTGCCGGAGTGCATCCGCGTCGTCGGCCCGTGGGTGAGCGTCCC
>JACCRW010000277.1 GCA_013813345.1 Actinomycetota bacterium | reverse complement strand
GTTCGAACATCAGAGAACCGGTAGCGCGGCGATCGGCTCGAGCTCGAAGAGGAGCTGTCCGAACTCGATGGGCTGGCCGTTCTCGACATGGATCGCGGTCACGCGGCCACCACTCTCCGCTTTCAGCTCGTTGAAGAGCTTCATCGCCTCCAGCAGGCAGAGTGTCTGGCCAGCGGCGACGACGTCGCCGATCTCGACGAACGGCGGCGAGCCGGGCTCGGGCGCGCGATAGAAGACACCCACCATCGGCGACTCGATCCGCGAGGCTGCGAGCGCAGCGGCGGGCAGGATCGGAAGCTCGCCGGGCTCTTCCTCGGCGAGCGGGGTGACGAGCTGGAGCGGCGCGGGCGCGTCTGCTCGCCGCACCGAGACACGCATCCCGTCGTCCTCGATCTCGACTTCGGCAACGCCGCTCTCCTGGACGATCCGGACGAGCTCCCGGATCCGCTCGGCGCGCGTCTGGTCGACCCCGCCGGCGAGCGAGTCGTCGCGCGAATGGCGGGCGCGGATCGAGTGGAGAAGCGCCTCGGCCTCGTCGCCGAAGAGCGCGATCAGGACGAGCTCCTCCTCGCTCGCGGCGAGACCCTCTGCCTCGGCCCGGACGTCCTCGGCGCTCGGCGGATCCTCGTCGAGCGGGAGCCCATCCGAGAGGAGCGCGACCGCGCGGGCGACGGTCGGATCGATCGCGCTCGGGGGCTTGCCGTAGCGGCCCTGGACGAGCGAGCGGAACTCGTCGACGACCGTCCCGTAGCGGCGCGCGGAGAGGACGTGAATCAGTGCCTGCGAGGCGAGGATCTGTCCGATCGGAGCGGCGAGTGGCGGCCAGCCGGCCTCGCCGCGGATCAGCGTCAGCTCGTCCAGCACCTCCAGGAGCCTGTCGTCGGCGGCGTGGGAGCGGAGCTGCCCGTCGAGCGCGGCGACGAGGCCGGCCGGCAGGTCGTACTCGGCCGCGCGCACGGCGAGGCGAGGCGCGAGCGGGGCGATCGGCACGTCCTCGAGGTGCTCGTCCACGAGGTCGGACGCTTCCCAGAGCCGCGCCACGTCGACGCCGGTGCCCATCCCCATCCCGGCCAGAGCCGAGGCGAGCGACTCGCCCGCGACCCGGTGCAGCGAGAGCGCGAGTGGATAGAGCGCGCAGGCGATCAGGTCGGCACCGGCCCGCGCCGCCTCGAGCGAGTCGGCGAGCCCCATACCGGCGGCGCCCTGGCAGTAGAAGCCCACCGGCAAGCCGGAAGCCTCCGCGATCTGGGCGACGAGTTCGCCACTCTGGTGCGGCTCGAGTCCGCCGGTGGGATCGTGGATCAGCGCTCGGTTCGCTCCGAGCTCCCCCAGCTCCTTCGCCTGCTCGACAAGCGCGTCGCCGGCTCCGGTCTGGCCGGGGCTGTAGACGAGGCCCGCGTGGAACTCCTTGCCGGCGCCGACGATCGCCTCGCCGGCCTCGCGCAGGTTCGAGACGTCGTTCAGCGGGTCGTGGAGGCGGAAGACGTCGATTCCGTTCTCGGCGGCGGAGGCGACGAAGCGGCGGACGAAGTCGGCGCCGACCGGCCGGGAGCCGACGAGGAAGCAGCCGCGGAGCGCGAGCCCGAGCGGCGTCTTCGTCCGCGATTTGAGCGCCCGAATCCGCTCCCAGGGGCTCTCGACCCCGCGCCGCACTGCCGAGTCGAAGACACCGCCGCCGGACACCTCGAGGCACGCGAACCCGGCCGTGTCGAGCACCTCGGCGAGCGCAAGCAAATCTGCCGTCGGCATCCGCCCAGCAAGCGGCTCCTGCGAGAGTAGGCGGATGGTGGTGTCGACGAGGCGCGGCACGCGGGGAGCCTACCGAGTGAGGGAGCGATCGAAGCCGCCGGCGCAATCTGACGTGGACGCGGCCCAGTGGTGGAGGAACCGGCTAGTCGCGGCGAGGGGCCGACGCGAAGGTGCCGGCGTGAGCGGGTCGGAACTCTCGCCTGTGGCGTTTCACGACGCACCGCTGCAAGCCGGTCCGCAACGACGTCGGACTCTAGTACCGCCTGTGCAGGGCTTTATCGTTCACAAAGCACTATCGGTTGCAGAGACGGACGCAGAGAACAGTTGCAGAGATGATCGCAGAGATGATCGCAGAGTGGCGTTGGCTAGGCCTGCTCAGCTTTTGTCCGCGCCATGCCACCGAATGAACCCGCACTCGTCGCAGGAGAACGCTATTGCTTGCAGTCCCCCTCGAGTGCCTGCAGCGTGGACATCCCCTCCAGGAGGATCCAGCGGGTTTTGCCGCACATCGGGCAAAGCCGGTTCTCGTTCGTAGTGGGCTCGCCCACCCAATCAGGCCCGGCTGATGTAGCGGCCCTCACGGGGGTCGACCTTGATCCGGTCGCCCCGGTTCACGAAGAGCGGCACCTGGACGACGGCGCCCGTCTCGAGCGTCGCCGGCTTCGTCACGTTCGAGACGGTGTCGCCCTTGACGCCGGGCTCGGTGTCGGTGACGGCAAGCTCGATCGACGAGGGCAGCTGAATCCCGCTCGGCCTGCCGCCGACGAAGAGGAGCTGCACCGGGGTCGACGGCTGCATGTACGGCAGCTCGGCGACGAGCGCGGCGTGCGGCATCGACATCTGCTCGTAGGTCGACTCGTCCATGAAGACGACCTCGTCGCCGGAGTCGTAGAGGTACTGCATGTTCTTCGTCTCGGTGAAGACCCGCGCGAACTTCTCGCCGGCGCGAAAGGTCTTGTCCACCACCGAGCCGGAGTCGATGCTCCGCACCTTCGTGCGGACGAACGCGCCGCCCTTGCCGGGCTTCACGTGCTGGAA
>JACCRW010000206.1 GCA_013813345.1 Actinomycetota bacterium | reverse complement strand
GGGTCGACGCACGGCCGCAGGCATTCTATGAACGTGGCCGAGGCGGTGCGCAGCCGAACCCGCGTCGAGCTCCCGGCCGAGATCGGGCGGCCTTTCGAGGTCTACGTGAACGGCGTGGCGCAGGTGGAAGGCCGCGATTATCGAGTCGAGGGTCGCGGCCTCGCCTTCTCGCGCGAGCTCCGCCAGGAAGGCAAGCTCGGCTTCTGGCGTTGGGCTTCACTTCTCTTCGGCGCCGCCGGAACCTATCGCCAGAACGATCTCGTCGACGTCGTCTACGAGGCAGGCGGGCGGCGCACCGTGGCGAGTGGCCTCAGGCTCGAGTCCGAGTAGGGACTTTGTGTTTCAGAACACAATGTCGTCAGGACGAACGGCCTGCCGCCTCGGTCGCTGCGCGCAACCCTGCGGCGAGTTCGGCCGTGAGCTGTCCCGGCTCGAGCCGCCACGTCCAGTTGCCGAATGCCGTGCCGGGGCGGTTCAGTCGGGCTTCGTTCCCGAGCCCGAGTACGTCCTGGATCGGGATCATGCAGAGCCTCGCGCGCGAGGAGAGCGCGAGCTCGAGCAACCGACGCTGGTTGCGCCTCGGAAAGTGGCCGCGGAGCGTCTCGGTGTCGTGGGTCGAGGTGTAGACGACCTGGTGCTCGCGATGGTTCTCGAGCCGGTGCGGGCTGTCGCGGGACCCACTGAAGGCCCAGAGGAGGACGACCATTCCGGGCAGCCTAAGCTCGTCGCGGAGCGCATCGACGTCAGGCGTGATCAGGCCGAGGTCCTCGGCGATCACCGGCAGCGCGCCGAGCTCGCGCTCGACCGCGCGGAAGACTGCGGCGCCCGGGCCGGGGAGCCACTGGCCGTCGCGGGCGTCCGTCGAGTGCTCCGGGATCGCCCAGAAGTCGGCGAAGCCGCGAAAGTGGTCGATCCGGGTCAGGTCGACGAGCTCGAAGGTGCGGCGCAGCCGCTCGATCCACCAGCGATAGCCGTCGCGCGCGACCGCCTCCCAGTCGAAGAGCGGATTCCCCCAGTGCTGGCCCGCCGGGCCGAGCGTGTCGGGCGGCGCCCCGCCGACGACGCCCTCAAGGAAGAGCTCGGGACGAGAGCGGTGGTCGACGCTTCCCTGCGCCACGTAGATCGGCACGTCGCCGATCAGCCGGATCCCGCGCGCGCCGGCGTACTCGCGGAGCGCCGTCCACTCGCGCTGGAAGCGAACCTGATCGGCGAGGTTGCCGCCTGCCTCCTCCCAGTCGCTCGCCCAGTAGGCGTGCCGTTTCCGGAAGGACGCGACCTCGCGGGGGGAAACGGGAGCCTCCGGCTCGGCGAGGAAGCCGCTCCAAGCGGCGAAGGCGGACGCCGAGGCATACGGGGAGCCGACCTCGTCGGGCGGACCGAGCGGCAGCACCTGCCACCAGCCCTGACCGGCGGCCTCGAGCCAGTCGACGAACGCGTACGCGCTCTCGCCGAGTCGTCCGTCAGGGAGCGAGGTTGGGTGCAGCACGATTCCGCTCGATCGGGGAAGCTGCACCGTCGGTTCAGCGAGCGCCACTGTTTACCGTTCTGTCAGCGTCGAAAGTCTCGGAAGCGTGTCCTTACCCTCGTCGAAGCAGCCGCCCCCGCGAATCCAGATCCAGGACGTCCAGCCGCAGGTCGACTGCGGCAGGTATCCGGCCAAGAGCACCGTAGGCGAACGCGTCGAGATCACGGCGACCATCTTCAAGGACGGCCACGACCTGCTGCGTGCCGTGGTGCGCTACCGGGCAGCGGGAACGCGCAAGTGGCTCGAGCGGCCTTTGCGGCTCCTCGGCAACGACCATTGGGCCGGCGAGCTCGAGCCCACGGAGCTCGGCCGCTGGCAGTTCACCGTTGAGGCGTGGGTCGACCGCTACGCGAGCTTCCTCGGCGAGCTCGACCGGAAGCTCGAGGCCGAGCAGCTCGACCTCACGAGCGAGCTCTCCGAAGGCGAGCTTCTCTTCGGCGGCGGCGAGCTTGCCGCGTGGCGCGAGGCGGCGCCAGCGCTCGGCGCGAAGGATCGGCACGCGAAGGCGTCTCTCGGAGCGCCGCTCGAGCTCGATGTGGAACGCGAGCGCGCCCGCTTCGGCTCCTGGTACGAGCTCTTCCCGCGTTCCTGGGGCGGCTTCAAGGGAGTCGCCGCGGTGCTCCCCGAGCTCGCGGAGCTCGGCTTCGACGTCGTCTACCTGCCGCCCGTGCACCCGATCGGGACGACGAACCGCAAGGGGCGGAACAACGCGCTCGTCGCCGCGAAGGGCGATCCGGGTAGCCCCTGGGCGATCGGCAGTCCGGAGGGCGGTCACGAGGCGATCCATCCGGAGCTGGGAACCTGGAAGGACTTCGACGCGATGATCGAGGCGGGGCGAAAGGTCGGAGTCGAGGTCGCGCTCGATCTCGCGATCCAGTGCTCGCCCGACCACCCGTGGCTCGTGGAGCATCCCGAGTGGTTCAATCGCCGGCCGGACGGAACGCTCAAGTACGCCGAGAACCCGCCCAAGAAATACCAGGACATCTACAACGTCAACTTCGACTCGGAGGACTGGCGGAGCCTCTGGGACGAGCTGCGAATGGTCGTGCTCGGCTGGTGCGAGCGCGGTGTTCGGATCTTCCGCGTCGACAACCCGCATACGAAGTCCGTCGGCTTCTGGGAGTGGGTGATCCGCGGGGTGCGCACCGAGTTCCCGGACACGATCTTCCTCTCGGAGGCGTTCACTCGGCCCGCGATGATGACGACCCTTGCGAAGGCCGGCTTCGGCCAGTCGTACACGTACTTCACCTGGAAGAACACGAAGGCCGAGCTCGTCGAGTTCGTCGAGCTGCTGCTCGGCTGGTCGCCGTATTACCGGCCGAACTTCTTCGTCAATACGCAGGACATCCTCCACGAGTATCTCCAGCGCGGGGGACCGCCGGCCTTCGCCGCGCGCCTCGTGCTCGCCGCGACGCTCTCGCCGAGCTACGGGATCTACTCGGGCTTCGAGAGCTTCGAGAACGTGCCGCTCCGCGAGGGCAGCGAGGAGTACCTCGACTCGGAGAAGTACGAGCTGAAGCAGCGGAAGCTGGACGGCCCGCTCCTGCCGCTCGTGCGGCGGCTGAACGAGCTCAGGCGCGCCGAGCCCGCTTTGCAGCGCTTCGAGAACGTCCGCTTCCTCGAGACGGACGGCGAGCACCTGCTCGCGTACGCCAAAGGACGCGAGCTCGTCGTCGTCGTCAACCTCGATCCGTTCGCGCCTCGGGAAGACGTCGTGATCGTCCGGCACGAGCTCGGGTTGCCGCCGGAGTTCGCGGTCACCGACCTGCTCTCCGGCGAGCGCTATCGCTGGCGCGTCGGCCGCAACTACGTCGGACTCGCCCCCGGCCAGAGCCACGTGCTGAAGCTCGCCTCGTGACCTCAATTATGCAGGCATTTATGGTTCACGAGTCGCTTTTCGCCACAGAGACGGTCGCAGGCACGGTAGCAGCGCCGGTTGCAGACGCGGTCGCAGCGACGGTCGCAGGAACGAGGGTTCGTGTCTGAGCCTGGCAACTGGTTCGAGCAGAACCCGCTCTGGTTCAAGACGGCCGTCTTCTACGAGATCCACACGCGGGCGTTCTTCGACGGGAACGACGACGGCTCCGGCGACTTCCGCGGCCTCCAGCAGAAGCTCGACTACCTCCAGTGGCTCGGGATCGACTGCATCTGGCTGCTCCCGTTCTATCCCTCGCCGCTCCGCGACGGCGGCTACGACATCGCCGACTTCTACGGGATCAACCCGGACTACGGCACCGTGGAGGACTTCCGCGGCTTCGTCGAGGCCGCGCACGAGCGTGGGATCCGCGTGATCGTCGACCTCGTGATGAACCACACCTCGTCCGACCACGCCTGGTTCCAGGAATCGCGCAACGACCCGACCGGGCCGAAGGGCGACTGGTACGTCTGGTCGGACACGAACGACCGCTATCTCGACGCGCGGATCATCTTCGTCGACACGGAGAGCTCCAACTGGACGTTCGATCCCGTTCGCGGCCAGTACTACTGGCACCGCTTCTTCAGCCACCAGCCGGACTTGAACTACGAGAGCCCGGAGGTGCAGGAGGCCATGCTCGAGGTGCTTCGCTTCTGGCTCGACATCGGGCTCGACGGCTTCCGCCTCGACGCCGTCCCGTACCTCTTCGAGGAGGAGGGGACGAACTGCGAGAACCTGCCGCGAACCCACGAGTACCTGAAGAAGGTGCGCGCCGAGGTGGACGCGCGTTTCCCGGATCGCGTCCTCCTCGCCGAGGCGAACCAGTGGCCGGAGGACGTCGTCGCCTACTTCGGCGCAGGCTCCGGCGACGAGTGTCATATGGCCTTCCACTTTCCGGTGATGCCGCGGATGTTTATGGCGCTCCGCCGGGAGGAGGCGCTGCCGATGATCGAGATCCTCGACCGGACTCCCGCGATCCCGAGCTCCGCCCAATGGGGGCTCTTCCTCCGGAACCACGATGAGCTGACGCTCGAGATGGTCACGGACGAGGAGCGCGACTACATGTACGCCGAGTACGCCAAGGATCCGCGGATGAAGCTCAATCTCGGGATCCGTCGGCGCCTGGCGCCGCTCCTCGACAACGGGCGCGACGAGATCGAGCTGATGCACGCGATCCTCTTCTCGCTTCCGGGTTCGCCCGTGCTCTACTACGGGGACGAGATTGCGATGGGCGACAACGTCTACCTCGGCGACCGCGACGGAGTGCGTACGCCGATGCAGTGGACGGGCGACCGAAATGGAGGCTTCTCGCGCGCCGACTTCGCCCAGCAGTTCCTACCGCCGTTGATGGATCCCGTCTACGGCTTCCAGTCCGTCAACGTCGAGGCGCAGCTCCGCACGCCGACCTCGCTGCTCCGCTGGCTGCGCCGATTCATCGAGCTGCGCAAGCAGCATCCGGTCTTCGGGCTCGGCGACGTGCACGTGCTCCGGCCGGACAACCCGAAGATCTTTGCCCACATCCGCTCCTTCTCGGAGGACATCGTCCTCTGCGTCCACAACCTCGCGCGGACGGCCCAGGCCGTGGAGCTCGATCTCTCCTCCTTCTCAGGCCGCGTCCCGGTCGAGCTGCTCGGCAACACCGAGTTCCCGAGGATCGGCGAGCTGCCGTACCTGCTCACGCTCGCACCTCGCGGCTTCTTCTGGTTCCAGCTCCAGGATCCGGCCGATGAGCGCTGAGCTTCGGACGAAGATCGAGGCAGGCGATCTCCATTTCCTCGACGGCCTCGTCCTCCTCGGCACCATCGCGTCGCAGCGCTGGTTCGGCGGCAAGTCGCGCGACGTCCTCGACGCGCGCGT
>JACCRW010000185.1 GCA_013813345.1 Actinomycetota bacterium | reverse complement strand
CAGGCGCACGCAGACGGCGACAACCTGGGGGTCGAACTGGGTGCCCGCAGCCTCCTCGAGCCGCCGCAGCGCCTCCTCGACGTCGAGCTTCGCGCGGTAGGGGCGGTCGGTCGTCATCGCGTGGAAGGCGTCGCACGCGAAGATGATCCGGGCCTCGAGCGGGATCTCCTCGCCGGTCTTCCGATCGGGATAGCCGCGGCCGTCCCAGCGCTCGTGGCACGCGCGCACGATCGAGCAGACTTCCTCGAGCTGGTCGATCGGGGCGAGGATCCTGGCGCCGAGCTCCGGATGGGTCTCGATCAGCGCCCGCTCGTCGTCGGTCAGCGGGCCCGGCTTCAGAAGCACGGAGTTGGGAATCCCGATCTTGCCGATGTCGTGGAAGAGCGCGCCGAGCTCGAGGCGCTTCAGGGTGTCGCCGTCCAGCCCGAGCTCCTCGCCGACCCGGAGCGCGGTGTCCGTGATCCAGCGCGCGTGCGAGGAGGTGTACTGGTCGCGTGCCTCGAGGGCGTTCGCGAGCGCCTCGACGGTAGAGAGGAACGTTCGCTCCAGCGACTCGAAGCTGGTCGCGTTGGCGAGTGCCAGCTTCGCCTGGTGCGCGAGACCGCCGAGCAGCTCGAGCTCGCGCCGACCGTAGACGGCGTCCTCGGCCGCGCCGACGGCGATCGCGCCCCAGCGCCCGTCGAACGAGAACGGGGCGATCGCGAACTCCCCGGAGCCCCCGGCGGGTGGGTCTGCGAACCCCGCGTACTGGGCCGGTGAGAGCAGGTACGGCTCGGTCTGATTCCTGTACGGCGCGACCGCAGCGGCCGGAAAGCGGCGCTTGGCCAAGCGCCTCCGGTTCTCGTAGCCGGTCGCCGCACAGCAGACGAGGTCGCCGGTCGCGAGCTCCTGCAACCAGAGCGAGGCATAGGGCGCTCCGAGCATCCGAGCCGACCCTTCGACCACGCGCGCGTAGACGCTCTCGAGCCCCTCGGCGGCCGCCAGGTCGCGGCTGAAGTCGAGGAGGGCGTGCGCGCTCTGCGCCTCCCGCTTCTGCGCTTCGTAGAGCCGGGCGTTCTCGAGCGCCACGGCCGCGTGACCTGCGAGCACCTCGAGCAACCGCATGTCATCGTCGTCGAGCTGGCCGATCCCGAGCTTGGAGACGACGATCACGCCGAGCACCTGGCTCCCGAGATTGAGCGGGACGGCGATCACGGACTCCTCGATCGGGTGAGTGCCTTCGATCTCGACCGCGAGGTCGCACTTGGCGGCATCGGGGAGCAGGAGCGATTCGCCGTGCTCGGCGACCCAACCGGTGAAGCCGTCGCCGACCTGCGTCGCGAGGACGTCGAAGGCGGCTCCGTCCGACCCGGCGAGATCGCCCTGGAAGGCGATCGGGGAGAGGTTGTCGCCCTCGCGCAGGAAGATGCGGCAGTTGTGGTAGTCGATCAGGAGGCGAAGCTCGTTCGCGATCGCCATCCCGATCTCCCGGACGCCGTTGAGCCGATTCAGCTTGCCGACGAGCGACTGCAGGAGCTTCAGATGCGCGATCGAGCGGACGTCGTCGCGCCGGCCCTCCGGCTCGCCCGGACGCTCGCACTCGTCCTCCCCGAAGAGGACGACCTGGCTCTTGCCCCGCGCCTTGGCGGTCATCATCGCCGCCTCCGCGCACGCAACGAGCTCGCGGGGATTGGCCGCGTGCCGAGGCCCGTGCGCGACGCCGATCGAGATCGAGATCCGGCCGGCGACATCGAGCTCCACCTCGTCCAGGCGCTGCGAGAGGCGGCCCGCAAGCGAGATCGCGTGGGCCTCCTCGCTCGCCGGCACGATCACGGCGAACTCTTCGCCGCCGATCCGGCAGACGACGTCGGTCGAGCGCACGGTCGCGCGGAGGAGGTCTGCGAGCTCCGCGAGCACGAGGTCCCCGACCGCATGGCCGTAGACGTCGTTCACCTTCTTGAAGTCGTCGATGTCGGCCATCAGGACGGCCACCGACTCCTGTGCGCCCGAGACGCGCGTCAGCTCGCGGCGCAGCCGCTCGTGGAAGTAGCGATGGTTGAAGAGGCCGGTGAGCGAGTCCGTCTGCGCCTGGTGCTCGAGCCGCTCGCGGATGTGGGCGTTGTCGAGGGCGAGCGCGGCCGCGTCGCCGAAGCGCTTCGCGAGCTCGAACTCCTGCTCGCCGAACGAGGCGTCCTCGCCGATCCGGTAGATGTTGAACGTCCCCTTGAGCAGGCCGCGGGCGATCATCGGGATCACGATCAGCGCCTCGGGCTCGACGGGCGTCCCGGGCACGAAGCGCACGAGCGGATGCAGATGCGCCTGGTTTGCGAGCACGGCCTCGCGCTGCTCGACGGCCCAGCCGGTGATCCCCTCGCCGTACGGAAAGCGCTCGCTCAAGATCTCGTCCGCCCATTCGCTCCGCACGAGCCGAGGCACGAGCTCCCGCCGCGACTCGTCGGCCTCGTAGACGTGGAGGGCCTCGTAGGGGATCAGCTCGGCAAGCGCATCGGCGATCCGGTCGAGCAGGGCATCGAGGCTCTGCTCCGAGAGCAGGTCGTGATAGACGTCGGAGAGCCGCCGATACGAGTCGACGAGCCCGTCGTCAACCGGCTCCGGGCCCAAGACGGGACTGAGCTCGGGAGCGAGCTCGGGCGTGACCAGTCGAATCAGGTTGCCGGCACGTTCGGGGTCTGAGCGAGCTGGGTCTTCCATCGAGTTCCCTCCAGCATCGGGCGTTTCCGACTTTCGCCCCTCCCTCGTTCGGGGGACTCGAACAGCCACTGCCGCGCCGACTACACTCCAAAGCGGGGGGTCGATGCCCCGTGCCGCCGCGGCCATCCCCCAGTGATCGCCGACGGCGCACACGAGCTCCATCGCCTCTCCAGCGAACTGATGGAAGCCGCCGACAGAAGAACACCGGGTGCCACCCCTTCCGGGCCGACGATCCTCGTGTGCGACGACGAGCCGAGCCTGCGGGAGCTCGTCCGCGCGGTCCTCGGGCCTCAGTACCGCTTCGTCGAGGCGGCCGATGGCAAGGCTGCTCTCGCGCTCGCGCGGGACGTCGCGCCGGATCTCGTCGTGCTCGACCTGATGCTGCCGGTGATGAGCGGAATCGCCGTTCTGGAGGAGCTGCGAAACGACGAGCGCCTGGCAGCGGTTCCCGTGCTCGTGATGACCGCGTGGAGTCATGCGGAGGCGAGCGCGTGGACCGCGGGCGCCGACCGCTTCGTCTCCAAGCCCTTCCATCCGGACGAGCTGACGGCGGCGGTCGAGGAGCTGCTGGCGCCGGATCAGGAGATCAGCGGTGTCGGCTCGAAGGGGCGGGAGCGGGCATGAGCCTCGCGAGGCGGATGCTCGTTGCGAGTGTCGTTCTCGCCGTCCTCGTCGCCGGCGCATTCGCGGCGCTGATCGTCGCGGTGTCGACGCTGCGCGAGGCGAACGAGCGAGAGGCGCGCTCGAAGGACGTGACCCAGGCGACGCTCCAGCTCGAGAAGCTCGTCGTCGACCTGGAGACGGGGCTGCGCGGATTTACGCTGACGGGCAACAGGCGATTTCTCCAGCCCTACACCGCAGCCCTGACGGCTCTGCCGGAGCGGCAATGGGTCTTCCTCGAGCGCGCGTCGATCGACTCCAATCAGCTTCGCCGAGCTACGCAGATCACCAGGCTGATCGGCCGGTACCTCGACGACTATGCGAAGCCGGTGATTGATCTCGTCCCCGAGAGTTCCGACGCGGCTCGCTCGGCGCTGGTGACGATCGAGGGAAAGCGTCAGACCGACGCGATCCGTGGGCGCTTCGGCCGCTTCCTCGCCGAGGAGAACCAGCTCGCGCGCAGCGCCGCGGCGACCGCCGACCGCCGCTCCGATCGCGCGCTCGCGGTCGGGGCGGTCGGCCTCGGCGCGTCGACGCTCCTGATCGTGCTCTTCGGCATCCTCCTCGGCCGGGCGATCGGCCGGCCGGTCCGGGCCGTCGCCTCGGGCGCGAGCCGACTGGCGGGCGGCGACCTCTCGCACCGGCTTCCGACGGAAGGCCCCGGCGAGCTCGGTGAGCTCACGCGCTCGTTCAACTCGATGGCCGAGGAGGTGCAGCGCGGCCATGACGAGCTCGAGCTCCGGAACGCGAAGCTCCGCGAGAGCGAGCGCCTGAAGACGGAGCTGATCAGCATCGTCTCGCACGAGCTGCGGACGCCGCTCGCAAGCGTGCTCGGCTTCACCTCGCTCCTCCTGCAGCGCGACTTCGACCCGCAGGCGCGCCGGCACTACCTCGGGATCGTCGACGCGCAGGCACGCCGGCTCGCCGCGCTCCTCGAGGACTTCCTGGACGTGCAGCGGATCGAGGACGGACGCCTCGAGCTGAGCCAGGTAGCGGTCGACATGGCCTCACTACTCGACGAGCAGGCACAGCTCTACCGTGCCCAGAGCCCGAAGCACCGACTGCTGCTCAACTTGCCGCGAGACTCGCTCCCGGTGCTGGGCGACCCGAACCGACTCGCGCAGGTCGTCGGAAACCTGCTCTCGAACGCGATCAAGTACTCGCCCGAGGGCGGCGTCGTCGAGCTCGCCGGCGAGAGCGCGAACGGCGCGGTGCGGGTACGCGTTCGCGACGAAGGGCTGGGGATAGCCTCCGACCAGCAGAGCCGCATCTTCACGAAGTTCTTCCGCGGCGAGGCGGGAGCGAGCGGGATCGGAGGGACAGGCCTCGGCCTGGCCGTCTCGCGCGAGATCGTCGAGGCCCACGGTGGCCGGATCGGATTCGACAGCGAGGCTGGCGCGGGCTCCACGTTCTGGCTCGAGCTCCCGGCCGCCGCCGCCGTGACCGCGGAGCCGCAGGAGGATCGCAACGGTAGCGAGCGAAAGGAGACGCTGGCATGACCCGTCGAGTGAAGACCGAGAGGTTCTCTCTGCTCCTTGCGGGGCTTGCGGGCGGACTGCTGCTCGGGATTCCCGCGAGCCGTGGAGCCGAGGCGACGATCGGCCCGGCGCAGATCCGGATCACCGATCGCGAGATCGCCTCGAAGCGCATCGACATCGGCCCTCGTGGCCGCAGCGCGGGCGACATGCACGTCATGCGCCATCTTCTTTTCAACCGCAGGCTCTCGACCCGGTCGATCGGCCACGTCGAGATGATCTGCACCTTCATCGTCGGCAACTCGCGAAACTGCCGCGGTACCTACTTCCTCCCGAAGGGGAAGCTCGTCGTCGGCGGCTCGATCATCTACCCGCAGTTCTACGAGCTGGCCGTGCTCGGGGGGACCGGGCTGTACGACAACGCCCGCGGCACGCTCACCGTCACCCGCACCGCGCGCAACCCGAATCGAAGCATCGTGCTCTTCCGCCTAGTGGGCTAGCTCTTACCGGGCGTGTAGCTGACGAGAGCAGCGCGGCCGCCTGCGCCGTCGAGGTGGATGCTGAGGAGCGGGCCAACGCCGCGCGCATAGAACTTCAGCTCCTGCACCTTCGGCGTTGCCGCCGCCGCAGCCGGCGAGCGCGAGCACGAGCGCCGCAGTGAGAAGCGGTTTCTGCACGCCGCCGTCTTGCGGAGCGCAGATGAGACGCTCGTGAGGACGCCGAATGGCCGTCGTCGGCGCGCGCGTCCCATCCTTTCTGTGGGCGGGCTCGTTGGACGGAGGAGGCGGGCTTTGCCCGACTCCGACTGAGTGGGTGGCGCAGCTCGAGCCGAGATAAGAAGGGGGCTCACGGGGGAAACATGGTTTCCCCCGTGTTCCTACATCCGCTCGATCATCGCCTGCCCGAAGGCCGAGGAGGAGACCTCGGTCGGATCGTCGAGGAGGCGCGCGAAGTCGTAGGTGACGACCTTGTCGGCGATCGCGGCGCCGAGCGAGGCGATGATCAGGTCGGCCGCCTCGACCCAGCCGAGGTGGCGCAGCATCATCTCCGCCGAGAGGATCAGCGAGCCGGGGTTGACCTTGTCCTGCCCGGCGTACTTCGGCGCCGTGCCGTGCGTCGCCTCGAACATCGCCACCTCGTCCGACATGTTCGCGCCGGGCGCGATCCCGATTCCGCCCACCTGTGCGGCGAGCGCGTCCGAGATGTAGTCCCCGTTCAGGTTCAGCGTCGCGATCACATCGTACTCGGCCGGACGGAGCAGGATCTGCTGGAGAAAGGCATCGGCGATCGCGTCCTTGATCGTGATCGACCGACCCTCGTGATCGAGCGAGAGCCAGGGTCCGCCGTCGATCGGGGTCGCGCCGAACTCGCCCGCCGCGAGCGCGTAGCCCCAATCGCGGAAGCCACCCTCGGTGAACTTCATGATGTTGCCCTTGTGCACGAGCGTGACCGATTCGCG
>JACCRW010000159.1 GCA_013813345.1 Actinomycetota bacterium | reverse complement strand
CGCTCGACGCCCGAACGCTGCTCGCGAAGTTCAACCTCGGCGCCGACCACGTCGAACGCGCCTGCGAGACGCTCTCGCCGGGCGAACGCACCCGTCTTCACCTCGCCGAGCTGATGGCACGCGGGGTCAACTGCCTCGTTCTCGACGAGCCGACGAATCACCTCGACCTCGAGGCGATCGAGGAGCTCGAGAGTGCGCTTGCGACGTACGAGGGCACCGCGGTCGTGGTCTCGCACGACCGCCGCTTCCTCGAGCGCGTCGCGCCGACCCGCGAGCTCGCGCTCGGCTGATCGGCGCGACGTTTCGCTACACTCGGCAACCGCCGATGGCAGTCCCCAAGAAGAAAACCTCGAAGGCACGTCGAGACAAGCGCCGCGCTCAGCACGGGATCGATTCGCCGCGCGTCAACGTCTGCCCGACCTGTCATCAGCCCAAGCGCCCGCATCACGTGTGCCCGACCTGCAAGACGTACAAGGGCCGCGAGATCGAGCCGCTCCGCACTCCCGCTCCGTAGCGAATGACTCGCGCGTTCCTGGCGCGTTCCTGACGGTGCACGGCCGGAGAGGACAGTATGAGTAATACGGACTCGGAGAGCCGGGTGCCGTCAGGGGCCGGGCGACGGCGGAGCCGGAGATCACATGAACAACTGGGCCCGGTGGGAGCCGGCGCCGGCCAGGGGCGCGCGCGCATCGCGGTCGATGCGATGGGCGGGGACGGCGCCCCTGACGAGGTCGTCGCGGGCGCGCTGCTCGCCGCAGGCAAGGGGCTGACGCCGATCCTCTTCGGGCCGGCGGGGCTCGAGACCGGCGGACTCGAGCTCGTCGAGGCGCCCGACGTGATCGGGATGCGCGAGAAGCCGTCCGAAGCAGTCCGCGCGAAACCGGACTCGTCGCTCGTCGCCGCCTGCCGAGCCGTCGCTGCCGGTCATGCCGACGCCGTCGTGTCGGCCGGCAGCACCGGCGCGATGCTCGCTGCCGGCCTGATCCACCTGCGGCGGCTCGAGGGCGTCGCGCGACCGGCGATCGCCGTCGTGATCCCAACCGCCAGGGGTCCCTCGCTCCTGCTCGACGCGGGCGCGAACGCCGACGCGCGTCCGGAGCACCTGCTCCAGTTCGCCGCGATGGGCTCGATCTTCGCGCGGGAGCTGCTCGCGGTCGCAAGCCCCGAGGTTCGCCTGCTCTCGATCGGCGAGGAGCCCGAGAAGGGGAACCAACTGACTCTCGAGGCGCATGCGCTTCTCGCGAACGCCGCCGATCTCGGCTTCGCCGGCAATGCGGAGAGCGGCGACCTCCTCGCCGGAGCTGCCGACGTCGTCGTCTGCGACGGCTTCACCGGCAACGTCGCGCTGAAGCTTCTCGAGGGAACGATCTCCACCTTGCTCGACGCCCTCCGCTTGGAGATCGCGTCGACGCCGAGCGGACGCCTCGGCGGCCTCCTGATCCGCCCAGCCGCTCAGCGCCTGCGCGACCGCCTAGATCCCGACACCTACGGTGGTGCCTACCTGCTCGGGCTGCGCGGCCTCTCCGTGATCGCGCACGGCAACTCGTCCCGTGCTGCGATCGGAAATGCGATCCGGCTCGCCGCCCGCGGAGTCGAGCGTGACGTCGTCGCTCGCCTGGCTGCGAGCATGCCGGAGCGCCGTTCGGCGACGACTGTATGATCGGCGCGCTCTACTCCCACCGCTTACTCCCACCCATCCATTCGTTCAAGTGAGGTCGATGTGGCAGCGTCGCGTGAAGAAGTCTTCGAACGGGTCAAGGAAGTCCTGACCGAGCAGCTCGGGGTCGAAGAGGCCGACATCAACGAGGAGGCCTCGTTCCAGGAGGATCTGGACGCCGACTCGCTCGACCTCGTCGAGCTGATCATGGAGCTCGAGGATCAGTTCGGGATCAAGATCTCGGACGAGGACGCCCAGAAGATAACCACGGTCGGTCAGGCCGTCGACTACGTCTCGACCCACCAGTAACGCGGCGCCGACAGGCGACCCGGAACCACTCGGGCGCCTGCTCGACTCGCTTCCCGCCGAGCGGCTCGAGCACGTTTTCACGCACACGTCCTGGGCATCCGATCGTGCCGCCTCGTACGAGCGGCTGGAGTTCCTGGGTGACAGCGTGCTGGAGCTCGCGATCGCGCGCGAGCTCTACAACCGCTACCCGGATGCGGCGGAGGGCCGGCTCGCGAAGATCCGCTCGCACGTCGTCTCCCGGGCGAGCTGCGCGCTCGTCGCCCGCGACCTCGACCTCGGTGCGCGCCTCGGGAAGGCGGCCGCGGCCGGCGGGATCGCCCCGGAAGAGCTGGCGCGGATCGTCAAGAGCA
Source organism: Actinomycetota bacterium (assembly GCA_013813345.1). Lineage (GTDB taxonomy): Bacteria > Actinomycetota > Thermoleophilia > Gaiellales > Gaiellaceae > Gaiellasilicea. The sequence continues at coordinate 18,246 of JACCRW010000159.1, read as the reverse complement.
GGAACGTGACGGCGGCGCTCCTCGAGGCGGCGATCGCAGCGCTCTTCCTCGTCCACGGCTACGAGCCGATCGAGGCCGCGATCGTGGCGGCCTTCTCGGACCGGATCGACTATGCCTCCTCGACTCACGTCGACCACAAGACCGAGCTCCAGGAGGCGCTCGCGCGGTCGGGCCGGTCCGTGTCGTACTCGGTCCTCAGCGTCGAAGGGCCTCCGCACGATCGCCGCTTCTCCTGCGCGGCGCTCGTCGACGGGGAGGAGCTCGGCCGCGGAGTTGGTCGCTCGAAGAAGGACGCCGAGCAGGCTGCGGCGAGCGAGGCGCTGGCGGCGCTCTTGGGCGCGGCCTAGCCTCCCCCGCCCTGTGTGCTAACTTCGGCACATGCGTTTGCACATCACTCTGGCCGACGATCTCGTCGCGCAGGTCGACCGCCGGGTAGGCCCGCGCCGGCGAAGCGCGTTCATCGCCCGCACGGTTGAGCAAGCGCTTGACGACGCGCGGCGCTGGGACGAGATCGTCGCCTCGCTCGGAGCCCTCAGCGACGGTCACGACTGGGACGGCGATTCCGGCGAATGGGTGCGCGAGCAGAGGCGGCACGATCCGCGCCGCACCGGCTGAGAGTCGGTGTCGCTTCTCCTCGATACGACCGTCTTGATCGACGTGCTCCGCGGGAGACCCGCAGCGGAGCGCCTCAGCAAGCTCAGGGAGCTCGAGCCCGTTCCTTACGTCTGTGCGATCAACGTCGAGGAGCTCTGGCGCGGGCATCGTCCCGGCGAGGAGGCGGTGCTGGAGAGGTTCGTAGGCGCGCTTCGCCTCGCCCCGCTCGGCACGGTGGAGGGCGAGCTCGCGGGTGGCTGGCGTCGGACGTTCGCGGCGAAGGGCCTGACGTTGAGTCAAGCCGATTGCCTGATCGCGGCCGCGGCGGTGGGCGTCGGCGCGGTGCTTGCAACAGGCAATCCGAAGGACTTTCCGATGCCCGGCGTCAGCATCGAGCACTGGCTCGTGGGCGAATGACCGTCGCCGTCCGCCCAAGCCTCGTCCGCAGGCCGCGCTAGCCTCGTTCCGTGCACCTGCGCTCTCTCCGCCTGCGTGGATTCAAGTCGTTTCCGGACACGCTCGAGCTGAAGCTGGAGCCGGGGGTCTCCGTCGTCGTCGGCCCGAACGGCTCCGGCAAGTCGAACGTTGCCGACGCCATCGTGTGGGCGGCCGGCTCGCTGACTCCGTCCGAGCTGCGGGCGGACAAGCCCGACGACGTACTGTTCAACGGCGCCGAGGGCCGCAAGCCCGCCGAGAGCTGCGAGGTCGAGCTCGTCTTCGACAACGAGGACGGCGGCTTCGGCCCTGAGCTCGCGTTCTCGGAAGTCTCGATCGCACGACGGCTCCATCGCGGCGGCGAGGGTCAGTACCTCGTCAATCGGGCGCACGTCCGCCGCACCGACCTCGTCGAGTTGCTCGCGGACGTCGGCCTCAGCGGGACGATGCACTCGATCGTCAGCCAGGGCAAGGTCGAGGCCGTGCTCGCCTCGAAGCCGGAGGAGCGGCGCGAGCTGGTCGAGGAGGCGGCCGGCCTTGGCAAGTTCAAGCGCCGCAAGCATCGCGCAGAGCTGAAGCTGAACCGCGTCGGGATCCAGGTCGAGCGAGCACGCGACGTCGAGGCGGAGGTGCGCAAGCGCCTGCGCCCGCTGGCGCTCCAGGCAAGCGCTGCCGAGCGGGCCGAGAGGCTTCTCGCGGAGATCGGAGGTCTGCGGGCGCGGGTCGCCGATCTCGACCTCGCCGCCGCCGAGGCGCGCCGAGCGGAGGCCGAGGAGCGGAAGACCGCCTCTGGGATCGCCCGCAGGCGGGCCCAGACCCGGCTCCACACCCTGCTCGCGGAGCGGCAGGAGGCCGAGGACGAGCTCGCAGACGCCGCCGGTCGCCGCGAGGCCGCGCTGAAGGCGATGTACCGCTTGCAGTCGGCCACCGAGCGGCTGACGTTGCGGCGCGAGGGTGCGACGAGCTTGCTCGAGCGCCTGCGCGCGGATGTCGCGGACGCCGAGGCAGTGGCGACGGAGCTCACGGACGAGACGCTGCGAGCGCTCGAGCTCGCGGCGGCGGAGGCTACGGCAAGGGCACGCGCTGCGGCCGCCGCGAGTGGAGCCGGCGCCGAGCGCGCCCGGGCCGCTCAGGAGCGGCTTGCCGCACTGGAGCGCGCCGCGGCAGGACGTGCGGAGGAGCGGCTGAGCTCGCTCAGCACTGAGCGGCGGGAGCTCGAGCAGGCGCTAGCAGAGGTCGCGGGCGGTCGCGAGGGGGCGGGCGCCGCTCTCTACGCGCTCGGCAGCGCCCGCGAGCGGATCGCGCTCCGGCGGGAGTCCTCAGCGACGCTGCGGGAGCGGTTGCGCATCGAGCTCGCCGAGGCCGAGGCGCTCGCCCGCCGAACGGACCTGACGCCGCAGGAGCTCGAGCTCGCGGCCAACGAGGCCACAGCCGCCGCGCGCTCCGCGGCGCATGCCCGCGACGATCTTGCCGCGCGTGCCGCGATCTCGACCGAGCGGCTGGCCGCGCTCGAGCGCTCACTCGCCGAGCGGGAGGGGATTCCGCCCGCGGCGAGGAAGCTCGCGGCCACGGGAACACCGCTCGCGCTCTCCCTGCTCGACGTCGTCGCCGGCACGGAGCGCGCGGTCGCAGCCGCACTCGGGTGGCGGGCCTCGGCCCTCGTCGCCGACGATGCCGTGGCGGGTCTCGACCTGCTGCGTCGCGCTCGCGAAGCCGGTCTCGGCAGCCTCGCCGTGCTCGTCGGCCGCTCGCCGTCCGAGCGCGTCGCCGAGCTGGCGGTCGTGCCGCTCGAGGAGCTGCTTGCGAGTCGCGTCCCCGCGGTGACCGCGGAGGGCTTCGGCTACGACCCCGGTCGCGGCGAGCTCTGGTTCGCCGGCGAGACGGCCGAGGCCGTCCTGCTCGAGCTCGAGGCGCGCCGCCGGGAGCTGCAGAGCGAGGTCGCCGAGCTCGCCCGTGCCGCTGCCGAAGCAGGATCGGCAGCGGAGATGGCTGAGCGGCAAGCCGAGGAGACCGAGGCCGCGTACGCGAAGGTGGCGCACCTTCGGTCGGTGCGAAACGTGGATCCGATCCTGCTTCGCCGCTTCGGTGCGTGTGCGGATCGGCTCGACGACGCGCTGCTCGGCGCGGTCGCGATCGCAGTCCGGCTCGAAGAGCCGCTTCGCGCGCGCACACACACTGCTGCCGAGCGCGCCGGCACCCTCGGCGCAGAACTCGCCCGCGTCGGCGCGCTCGAGCACGAGGCGCGTCGAGAGGCCACCCAGGCGAACGAGCGCGGCGCCGCGGCGGAGCTCGTTCGGGCGCAACTCGGCGGCTCCGGTCAGATCCGCCTGCTCGAGGTTTCGGAGCGCGACCGCGCCGAGGTCGAGCGCGAGGCTCAAGCGCTTACCGAGGAGGCCGAGCGGCTCGCTAGGGAAGCTGCCGCCGCATCCGAGTCCGCGCGGAGCGCCGGCGGCACGGCGGCCGAGACGGCTCGTCGCACTCCGAGGCTCGATCCCGATCTGCTCCGGCGCGTGCTCGGGGGTGCCGAGCGCCTGGACGAGACGCTCGCGATCGCCGCGACGACGGCTTCGCGCTTCGAGGCGCCGCTGCGCGCCCGCGTCGATGCGGGAGCGACGCGGGCGGGCGATCTCGGTGGACGCCTGCGCGAGCTCGGCGCTGCGGAGGTCGAGCTCCGTCAAGCAGTCGAGGACGCCGCTCAAAGAGCAACGGAGATCGAGATCGAGCTGACGCGGATCGAGGCCGACGCCGTCGATGCGCGCCGGCGGCGCGACGAGAGCGATGCCGATCCTGCTGAGGGCGAGGACAGGGCCGAGCTCGTGGCACGCGTCGAGCGGCTAGAGGCGCGGCGGATCCAGCTCGGCCAGGTGAATCCGCTCGCGAAGGAGGAGTACGCCCTCGAGCAGGAGCGGCTCGCCGAGCTCGAGGCCCAACGCACCGACCTCGAGGCGAGCCTGAAGGAGCTCGAGGAGCTGCGCGCCGACCTCGCCGCGACGGTCGAGCGCCGCTTCACGGAGACATTCGCCGCGGTCGCCGCGCATTTCGAGGAGGTCTCCGAGACGCTCTTCCCCGGGGGCGAGGGACGGCTGAGAATCGTCGAGCCGGAGGACGAGGGCGAGCTGGGAATCGAGGTCGAGCTTCGCCCGGCTGGAAAGAGGATCACGCGGCTCGGGATGCTCTCCGGCGGCGAGAAGGCGCTCGGCGCGATCTCGTTCCTCTTTGCGCTCTTCCTCGCCAAGCCGTGCCCGTTCTACCTCCTCGACGAGGTCGAGGCCGCGCTCGACGACGCCAACATCGGCCGCTTCGTCGAGCTCCTGCGCCGCTACGCCGACCGCGCTCAGTTCGTCGTGATCACACACCAGAAGCGGACGATGGAGGCCGCAGACGTCCTCTACGGCGTCACGATGGGCGGCGACGGCGTCAGCCAGGTCGTCTCGCGCCGGCTGCCGCGCGAGGATGCGGCTGCGATGAGCGCCTGATGCGGCGCGTCGCTGTGCTTGGCTGCTCGGGTTCAGGTAAGACGGTGCTGGCCAACCGGCTCGGCGAGACGCTCGGCCTCCCGATCGTCCACGGCGACTTTCATCGAAAGGATTGGGAGGAGATCCAGCCGGCAGTCATCGCTTTGGAGGAATGGGTGATCGACGCGATGCGTCTCGACTCGCTGGACGAGCGCCTCGCGCGCGCCGACACCGCGGTGTTCCTCGATCTGAGCTCGTGGGAATGCTTTCTCGGCGTTCTCAGGCGCCGTCGGCGCTATCGGGGCCGTCTCCACGCCGACGGCGTCGCCGATTTCGTCAATCTCGAGCTGCTGTTCTGGCTGCTCCGCTTCCGCCGCCGCCATCGCCCGCGCGTCCTCGAGCTTCTGGAGCGCCACGCCGGATCGACCGAGATCGTCGTTCTCCGCTCGCGGGCGGAGGCGACTGCCTTTGCGACTTCGTGTTCATTCAACACAAGTCTCTCCCGCGCCGCGTAGCCATCGCGTCCACCAAGAGCTTGTGTTGTTCCAACACAAGCTCGTCAGTCGAACTCGTTCTGCGCCGCGAGCCGGTCGGCGCCTGGATCAGCCAGGCGTCGATCAGCCGCTCCCGCACTTCCTCCTCCTCGATGTGCTCGAGCCAGATCAGCAGATACGCGGGCGAGTTCTCGAAGTGAGGTCAGCCGATACGCGTCCGGGTTCGACGCGACGAGCAGCGGGCGCTCGTCGCGGTCGCAGCTCCACATCGCGCCCTCGTGTCGCGTCGTCAGCCCCGCGAACGTCTTCCCGCCCACTTGAACGACGGCTTGCCCCACGAGGTCGTCTCTTCGGTCTCGGGCAACTCGCGCGCGAGCTCGGCAACCCGCTCCCACGTCACCATGACGTGAGGCTAGCGCTCCGCGTCGATCACCCGAGCGTTGCCCCGAGCTTCGGCGGCGCGACGAGCAGCCACGAATCCTCGATTCGCTCGCTCAGCTCGCCCGTTGCGATCGCGTCGAGGTTGACGAGCAGCATCGGATAGCCGTCGTAGTGCGGAGTGACGTAGTACGCGGCCGGATTCGACTCGACGAGGAGCGGCCGCTCGTCCGGATCGACGCGCACGACGAGTGCGCCGTACTCGTGCGGGCTCTCCCACGCGAACGACTTCTTCCGCACCTTGAACGCCGGCTTGCCGTACGAGGTGCCTTCCTCGGCCTCGGGCAGCGCCAGCGCCGTCGCCCGCACGTCGTCCCACGTCGCCACTGACGAAGGCTAACCTCCCGCGATGCCACGGACCTGGGCAGAGCTTCTCGGCGACACCGACGGGCCGCAGGAGAGCGAGGCGGAGCGCGCCGGCTTCTTCGGCCGCCTGCGCGACTCGCTCGGAAAGAGCCGACGTGCGCTCACCGGCGAGCTCGCGGCGGCCGCGTTCGATCCCGGTAACGAGGAGGATTGGGAGCGGCTCGAGGAAGCGTTGATCCGCGGCGATGTCGGCGTGCGCGCGACCGCCGAGCTCGTCCGTCGACTCGAGGCTCGCGGTGAGCTCGGCGACCTCGGCGAGGCGCTCTCAGAGGAGATCGCAGACATGCTCGGCGAGCCGGGAACGCTGAACGTCGAAGCCAAGCCGAGCGTGATCCTCGTTGTCGGCGTCAACGGCACCGGCAAGACGACGACGATCGGCAAGCTGGCGCAGAAGCTGCGCGAGCACGACCGATCCGTGCTACTCGGCGCCGCCGACACATTCCGCGCCGCCGCCGAGGAGCAGCTCGAGATCTGGGCGCAGCGCGCGAAGGCCGACTTCGTCGGCGCCGCGCACGGAGCCGATCCTGCGGCGGTCGCTTACGACGCAGTAGAGGCCGCGCGCGCCCGCGGCCACGATGTGGCGATCGTCGATACCGCGGGACGCCTGCACACACAGTCGAACCTGATGGAGGAGCTCGCGAAGGTGCGTCGTGTGATCGAGAGCCGCCTGGAGGGCGCGCCGCACGAGACGCTGCTCGTCGTCGACGCGACCACCGGCCAGAACGGCCTCCAGCAAGCACGGCTCTTCGGCGAGGCCGCGCAGGTCACGGGAGTCGTCCTGACGAAGCTCGACGGCTCGGCAAAGGGCGGAATCGCGGTCGCGATCGCCTACGAGCTCGGCCTGCCGGTGAAGCTGATCGGCGTCGGCGAGAGCCTCGACGACCTGCGCCCGTTCGACCCGCAAGACTTCGCCCGCGCCCTCGTCGCCGGCTGAGGTGCTTTACGATTGGGTGCAAATGCAGCGCGCCAACCTGTTCTCCCTCGAGATCCCGCGCAGGGACGGGCCGGGCAACGAGCCGCCCGGCTACGCCGCCCATGAGGTGCGGGTTGGCCCGCTGATCGGATCGAAGCTGCTCGGTGCGACGATCTACGAGCTTCCTTCCGGGCAGAGCAACTGCCCGTACCACTACGAGTACGGGAATGAGGAGTGGCTGATCGTGATCGCCGGCCGGCCGTCGTTGCGCCACCCTGTGGGCGAGGACGAGCTGGTGGCCGGAGACATCGTCTGCTTCCCCGAGGGGCCGGCGGGGGCGCACAAGCTGACGAACCGCACGGACGAAACCGTTCGCTTCGCGATCCTCTCAACCAAGCAGAGTCCTGCCGTCGCTGTCTATCCCGACAGCGACAAGCTCGCCATCTGGCGCCTTGGGGACCATCGCGACAACCTGATCACCCGGCGCGCCGCCGCCGTGGACTACTGGGAAGGCGAGACGTAGCTGGCTAAGGTCGGCTCGTGGACGAGCGTTACGAGGAGGCTGCGAGGCTCTACCAGACCGCCGCGCACGAGCTCGAGCAGGCGGCCGCCCACTGCCGGACGGCTGCCGGTCACTTCACGGACGGCGAGGTGCCGCGTGCTGCGGCGCATGCCTGGGCTGCGCGTGGCCACGTGCTGGAGGCGCAGCAATCGCTCGACGAGCAGGCGCGCGAGCACGCCCGCCGCTCCACTCCGTGAACGCCAAGTAACAGACTGTTACGTGGTCAACCCGCCAGGCGTCTGATCATCGGATCGCTTGCTTCGGCGAAGCCGTGGCGCGCGTAGAACGATCGGCTCTCATCGCTCGGCCAGACAATGAGAAGCTCGAGCGCGGCGCGGTCTGCCCAGGTGGTCACCTCGCCGAGCACCGCCGCACCTATTCCTCTGCCGCGCTGTGCGGGAACCGTGTAGACGTTCGTCACGTATCCCCAGCGCGCCGCCTCCCGCGTGGGCCGTGGCACCTTGTCCACGAGCTCCACATACGCGTGGGAGACGATCTCATCGTCGCACGCCGCAACGAAGATGCGCCACCGCCCACCGGTCAGCGCCCGCTCGAGAAACGTCCGGCACGCAGTCTCGTAGCCGTCGACGAGCCTTGCCGTGAGGTCGTCCTCGAGAGTGAAGTCGTGCCGTAGGCGGATGAGCTGGTCGATGTCCTGGGACTGCGCGAGCCGAACGTCCACGAGAGCGGTACTAGAGCAGGCCGCGCGCGTTCCTACCGCTCGATCGCGAAGGCGATGTTCACCGTCGTCCGGTAGCTCGTGATCCGGTCGCCGTCGACCTCGCAGCTCATCGAGAGCACGTCCGCGCCGGTGATCCCGCGCAGCGTCTTCGACGCCTCCGTCACGGCGACCTGGGCGGCCTCGGCGAAGCCGTCGGGGGAGTTACCGATGATCGTGATGACCTTGGCGATGTCTGCCATGTTCCGCTCCTTGGGTAGCTGATGCGCTCTCGTCTGCCCGGCGCAGGCCGCATCTACACTGAGCGCCGTGTTCGACACCCTCTCAGACAAGCTCCAGGCGACGCTCGGCGACCTCCGCGGCAAGGGCCGCCTCGACGAGGACACGATCTCGAAGGCGATGCGCGAGATCCGCCTGGCGCTGCTCGAGGCGGACGTCAACTTCGAGGTCGTCAAGAGCTTCGTGTCCGGTGTGCGCGAGCGCGCGACCGGGCAGGACGTGCTCAAGAGCCTGACTCCGGGCCAGCAGGTCGTGAAGATCGTGCACGAGGAGCTGACGACCCTGATGGGCTCCGGCGACTCGCGGCTCGCGTTCGGCCGCCCGCCGACCGTGATCCTGATGGCCGGCCTCCAAGGCTCCGGCAAGACGACGACCTCGGCCAAGCTCGCGCTCCTCCTGCGGAAGGACGGCAAGAAGCCGGCCCTCGTCGCGGCCGACCTTCAGCGCCCCGCGGCGATCGACCAGCTCGAGCAGCTCGGCCGCCAGATCCAGATCCCGGTCTATCGCAAGGACACGCAAGATCCAGTCGAGGTCGTCAAGTACGGGATCCAGGCCGCGCAGACCGCCGGCCACGACGTCGTCATCCTCGACACAGCCGGCCGGCTCCATATCGACGAGGAGCTGATGCAGGAGCTCGCGCGCGTCCGCGACGCAGCCAAGCCGACGAACGTGCTCCTCGTCCTCGATTCGATGACCGGACAGGAGGCCGTCAACGTCGCCGAGTCTTTCTTCGAGCGGATCGCCTTCGACGGGGTCGTCCTGACCAAGCTCGACGGCGACGCCCGCGGCGGCGCCGCGCTCTCGGTGAAGGCCGTCACCGGGAAGCCGATCAAGCTCATCTCCGTCGGCGAGAAGCTCGACCAGCTCGAGTACTTCTATCCGGAGCGGATGGCGTCGCGGATCCTCGGCATGGGCGACGTGCTGACGCTGATCGAGAAGGCGGAAGCGGCAGTCGAGGAGGACGAGCAGGAGGCGATGGAGGCGCGGATGCGTGCCGGCCAGTTCACGTTCGACGACTTCCTCGCCGCTCAGAAGATGCTGAAGAAGATGGGGCCAATCCAAGGTGTCCTGAAGATGATCCCTGGGCTCGGGAACCAGCTCAAGGACGTCGACATCGACGAGCGCCAGCTCGCCCGCGTCGAGGCGATCGTGCTCTCGATGACCCCGCAGGAGCGGCGGCTGCCGCACCTGATCAACGGCTCCCGGCGCCTGCGGATCGCGCAGGGGAGCGGGCAGACGATCCAGGACGTGAATAAGCTGCTCACCGCACGAAAGCAGATGGAGAAGATGATGAAGCAGATGGGCAAGGGGAAGATGCCCTCCCTTCCGCAGCAAATGACCAAAGCAGGCCGGAGGTAACAGGGAATGGCAGTACGTTTGCGGCTGACGCGAGTCGGCTCGAAGAAGAATCCGATCTACCGCGTCGTCGTGGCCGACTCGCGCTCCCCGCGCGACGGCAGGTTCATCGAGATCGTCGGTCGCTACAACCCGCAGACCGATCCGTCGACGATCGAGCTCGACCAGGGGAAGATCCAGGAGTGGATCGGCAAAGGCGCCCAGCCCTCGGCTGCGGTCGCGAAGCTGATCAAGATCGCCGAGAGAGCTCCGGCGGGCGAGGCGCAGCCCGAGGAGGCACCAGCCGGGTGAGTTGGCTCGGTGGCTGAGCTGCTCGAGTGGCTCGCGCGCCAGCTCGTGGACGATCCGGACGCGGTGCGCGTCGAGGAGGTCGAGCGCGACGACGCGACGATCCTGCAGCTCTACGTCGCGCCGGAGGACCGCGGCAAGGTGATCGGCCGTCAGGGCCGCATCGCCCGTTCGCTCCGCACGATCGTGCGGGCGAGCTCGGCAAGGTCGCGGCGGCGCGTCGTCCTCGAGATCGTTGAGTGACCTCACGCCCCTGGCCGCCGTCCGCTCCCGCCCGGCAGAGCCGGGCTCCGCGGCCGGCTGGCGTTCCTCGCGGCACGTCGCTCTCCGGGTCTGTCCAGAGGACTATCCCCTCCGGCGCCGCACCGCGAGAAACGCCCCAGGAACGTGAGGCCCGTTGAACTTGTCTCGGTTGGGCGCGTAGGCCGGTCGCACGGAGTCGACGGCTCGTTCTTCGTCGAGGAGCCGAGCGAGGTGGAGGGAAGGTTCGCGCGAGGCGCCAGGCTCTGGGTCGACGGCTTCGAGGTCGAGATCGTCGGCTCGAAGCGCGGCTCCGGGGGCCGGCCGGTGCTGAAGCTCGAGCGACCCGTGACTCGTGGCGCGACGCTGTCGGTACCGCGCGAGGCGCTCCCGGAGCCGGAGCCGGACGCCTACTACGTCTTCCAGCTCGTCGGCCTCGCGGTCGAGGAGGACAGAGGCCGCGCGCTCGGCCAGGTCGTGGAGGTCCACAACGGCCCCGCCAACGACTCGCTCGAGCTCGACTCGGGGCTGCTCCTGCCGCTCGTTGCCGCCTGTGTGCTCGACGTCGACCTCGAAGCGGGTCGAGTCCTCGTGGCGCGGGGCTTCGCTGACGACGAGTAATCTGCTCGGCCGTGCTCCTCGACGTCTTCACCCAGGTTCCGCATGCCTTCGCGTGGCTGACGGAGCAGCGCCCGCTGGCCTCCGTCCTCGGCGGCGAGCTCGAGTTGCGCCTCTTCAACTACCGGGACACCTCGCCTCTGCGCTCCGGACAGGTCGACGACGATCCGTACGGCGGGGGCGCCGGGATGGTGCTGCGCGTGGACGTCGTCGCGGCGGCGCTCGATGCCGTCTACGAGGGCGCGCCCGCCCACCGCGTGGTCGCGCTGACGCCGCAGGGGCGGCCGCTGACCCAGGCGGTCGTGGAGGAGCTCGCGCTCGAGCCGCAGCTCACCCTTCTCTCGTCCCGCTTCGAGGGCTTCGACGAGCGGATCGTCACCCAGCTCGCCTCCGACGCGATCTCGATCGGCCCCTACGTCCTCTCGGGCGGCGAGCTGCCAGCGATGGTGCTGCTCGACGCGATCGCGCGGCGGCTGCCGGGAGCGCTCGCCGAGGGCTCGGGCGAGAACGAGAGCTTCTCCGAGGCGCTCGAGGGCGGGCTCGAGTATCCCCACTACACGCGGCCCGCGGAGTTTCGTGGCTGGTTGGTTCCGGACGTCCTGCTCTCGGGCGATCACGCGCGGATCGACGGCTGGCGCCGAGAGCAGAGCCGGGCTCGGAACGCGGTTTCGTGAGGGACTACTACGCTCTGCTCGGTGTGCCGAAGGACGCGTCGGCAACCCAGATCGACGACGGCTTCCGGCGGGCGGCCGGTGCTACCTGGGACGAGGAGCGTCGACGCGAGCTCCAGGTCGCCTACCAGACGCTTGCCGACCCCGAGCGTCGCCACCGCTACGACCACTGGCTCTCCGGCGAGAACTCGCGGCCGCACGTCGAGAAGCGCGAGTTCCACTCGCGAAACCCGGTCGATCGACTCACCCGGCGCCTGCCTCACGGCTGGCGGGTGACGATCGACTGGGTCGTCACCATTGTCGGCGCGATCGCGATCGTGCTGGCGATCAAAGCGTGGGTCGTCAACCCGTATCGGATCCCGTCCTCGTCGATGGAGCCGACCCTGCACTGCGCGCGGCCGGCGAGCGGTTGCGAGGCGCGCTTCTCGGATCGGGTGCTCGCGAACCGGCTGATCTACCACTTCCGCGATCCCGAGCGGGGCGAGATCGTGGTCTTCGAGACACCGCCCGCTGCCCAGGTGCGCTGCGGCGCCGGGGGCACGTTCGTCAAACGAGTGATCGGCCTTCCCGGCGAGCGACTCGAGCTGCGGACGGAGGGAGGCTTCAGCTTCGTCTACATCGACGGCAGGAGGCTGCCGGAGCCGTACCTGGAGCGGGAACGGCGAGACTCGCGCGGACCCGAGACGTTCACGGTCGCGCAGGGGCAGTACTTCATGATGGGCGACAACCGCAGCCAGTCCTGCGATTCGCGCGAGTGGGGGACGGTGCCGCGCGAGAACCTGATCGGGAAGGTGTTCGCGACTTACTGGCCCCCCACCAGGATCTCCGTCCGCTGAAACGGCTCCGGTTCCGGCCTTGCGCTACCATTCGCCCCCGGCCGAGGTGGCCGCCTCCTCCATGAGCACGATCATCCAGAGCATCGAGCAGCGCCAGCTGCGCCAGGACGTGCCTCTCTTCAAGGCGGGCGACACCGTTCGCGTCCATTTCCGTGTGATCGAAGGGACGCGGTCGCGGCTCCAGGTCTTCGAGGGCGTCGTGATCAAGCGGCAGGGCTCGGGTGCTCGTGAGACGTTCACCGTGCGGAAGCAGTCGTTCGGGGTGGGTGTCGAGCGGACGTTCCCGCTCCACTCGCCCAAGATCGAGACGATCGAGGGCGGCGCGATCGGCGACGGCAATCGGGCGAAGCTCTACTACCTGCGCGGCAAGATCGGCAAGAAGGCCCGGATTCGCGAGCTGCGCCAACCCGCCGGCGCCGTCCGCGCGCAGAAGAAGGACGCCGCGAGCGCGCGTCAGGAGCCGGCGGAGGTTGGTCCACCCGCCGACGGCGCTGCCGACCGCACCGCCGAGTAGCTCCGCCGCAGCGTCTTCCGAAGTCACACTTCCGTGACAGAGTCGTGACGAACGCGTCCGACCTCGGTGGATATCCTCGCCTCATGGCGCGCACCAGCGGACAGCGACTTCTCTCCTTCGACCGCAGGCTCGGCACTCGGTTCGTCGCCGGTGCCGACGAAGCGGGTCGGGGCTCACTGGCAGGGCCGCTCGTCGTCGCCGGAGTCCTGCTCGACTACGACTGCCTGCGCAATCATCGCGTCCGCCCGCTGGCGCTGCTGAACGACTCCAAGCAGGTTGCGCCTGCGGCTCGCGAGGAGCTCTTCCGAGCCGTCGTCGGCTGTGCGGCACGGATCAGCCTTCGCGTGATCCCGTCGGCCGAGATCGACCGGAACGGGCTCCACCGCTCGAATCTCTGGGGGCTGCGCTCCGTGCTCACCGACCTCGCCCCGTCCGACGCGAAGCTCGACGAGGTTGCGTGTCTCGTAGACGGCTTCCGGCTCGGCCCAAGAGCTCCACGGCATCGCGCGGTCGTCGATGGCGATACGAAGAGCGCCGCGATCGCCGCCGCCTCAATCGTCGCGAAGGTGACGCGTGACAGGGTGATGCGGCGCCTCGACTCGCTCTACCCCCGTTACGGCTTCGCCCGCCACGTCGGCTACATCACCCCCGGACATTCGGCTGCTGTGCGCAGGCACGGGCCGAGCGACCAGCACCGGCGCTCGTTCCAGGCACTCTGCTATCTCGCCGACGACCCCGCGCCGATGGTCGCGGCCTGAACACACGCCGGCCGAGCACGCGGAGGACGGGCGAGCGGTTCGAGAGCCGCGCCAGGCGCCACTACCGGCTGCGCGGCTATCGCGTGCTCGGAGCCAACGTCTGGGCGGGCGGCCACGAGCTCGACCTGATCCTTCGCCGCGGCCGCCGGCTCGTCTTCTGCGAGGTGAAGGGAAAGGCGAGCACTGCCTACGGTCACCCGCTCGAGATGGTGACGCCGGAGAAATGTCGTCGCCTCAGGCGCGCGGCCGAGGTCTGGCTCTCCGGCCATCCCGAGTGCCGGACGCTCGATTGCCGCTTCGAGGTCGTCGCCATCGAAGGAAGGAGGCTCGAGCGGGTCGTCGCCGAGCTTCAAGAGCTCTGACCCGGCGGTCACGGTCGAGATTTCATCGCGCCGCAACGTCTGCTCGCATCGCCCGGCTACCATACGCACCGACAGAACGCAGCAGCGGAAAGGAACCTCGAACCCCCAATGTCGATCACGCGCACACGATTCGCCACCCAGACCCGTACCTGGGTAATCATTGCCGGCCTCGCGGCCCTCTTCATCGGGCTCGGCGGGCTCGTCGGCGGCTCGAACGGGATCATCCTCTTTGCGGGGATCGCGGTCGTCTTCAACCTCGTCATGTTCTGGTTCTCCGACAAGCTTGCGCTCAAGGCGAGCAAGGCGCGTCCGGTCGACCGCAGCGAGGCGCCGGAGCTCTACCGCGACATCGAGGAGCTCGCTGGCCGCGCCGGCGTCCCGATGCCGCGTGTCTACTTGATCCCCTCCGAGCAGCCGAACGCCTTCGCCACCGGCCGGAGCCCGAAGAAGGCCGTCGTTGCCGTGACCGAAGGGCTTCTGCGCTACCTCCCCCGCGATCAGGTTCGAGGCGTGCTGGCGCACGAGCTGGCCCACATCTCGAACCGCGACATCCTCGTGATGACGGTCGCGGCGATGATCGGCGCGGCGATCTCCGCGATCGCGAACATCCTCCAGTTCCAGATGATCTTCGGCGGCGGGGACGACGAGGACTCGAACCCGCTCGGGATCGTGGGAGCGCTCGTCGCGATCATCGTCGCGCCGCTGGCCGCGATGATCCTCCAGCTCGCGGTCTCACGGCAGCGGGAGTACCTCGCCGACGCAACCGCCGCGCAGTACCTCGGCGAGGGCCGGCCGCTGGCCGAGGCGCTCGGCACCCTCCAGAAGGGAACGGAGGCAGTCCCGATGAACGTGAACCCGGCCACCGAGGCGCTCTACATCGCGAACCCGCTGCGCAAGGTCGGGATGGCGGCGCTCTTCTCCACGCATCCGCCGATGGAAGAGCGGATCCGCCGCCTGCACGCGCTCGACGCGGCGAACGGGATCCACTACTAGGCGTGCGCAGGGGCGGATTCTGGCAGAGGCTGAAGCGGGCTCTCGGGCTCGCGCCGCCGCCGGAGCCGCCCGCGACGCCGCCTGACGAAGAACCGGCGCTCGTCCCGACAGGCCCGTCGAGGCGCCCACTCGGCGGCGGCGCCGTCGCGCTCGAGACTCCTGAGGAGCCCCGAGACGTCGACGCACGAGGTCCCAAGAGCTAGAGCTCGTCCCGCGGGGCCGTCCGGGGCGCTGCATAGAGTGGCCCTCCCATGGCTGGCCGGACTCAAGAAGCGCTGTACGCGGAGATCGACCTCGAGCTGTCCTGGTCAGAGGATGAGCTGCCGCAAGTCAAGCGAACGAAGCACGTCCACAGCCTTCACCCGTATCTCGGGAAGTACGTCCCGCAGCTTGTCGACGTCTTCCTCAACCGCTACTTCGCCCCTGGCGATTGCATCTACGACCCGTTCGTCGGCTCGGGGACGACGCTTGTCGAGGCCAACGCCTTCGGAGCGCTCAGCATTGGCTGCGACATCTCCGCGTTCAACTGCCTGCTCTCACGCGTCAAGAGCGCCCGCTACTCCCTCGGCGAGCTCGAGCTGGCGCTTCGCAGAGCGCTGGAGAAGGGCCGTCGGCAAGCGCCTGCTGCTGCCGATGAGGCGACGCCCTGGCTGAGGAGCTGGTTCGCGCCTCGTGCGCTCGAGGAGCTCCTCGCCTTTCGGAGCGCCATCGCAAGCCTTCAGCCCGAGCATGCCGACGT
Organism: Actinomycetota bacterium; assembly: GCA_013813345.1. Classification (GTDB taxonomy): domain Bacteria; phylum Actinomycetota; class Thermoleophilia; order Gaiellales; family Gaiellaceae; genus Gaiellasilicea. The sequence goes on along the minus strand of JACCRW010000159.1, from coordinate 2,656 downwards.
TGCGCGCGTGATCCTCTCGCGGGCGGCGCGCTCGGCACGACTCACGACCCATTTCGACCTCGATTTTCCGAGGGTGCCGACGACCCAGCCGTACTACTGCCACAAGCACAAGCGCACCTGCCGGCCCGTCGATGAGGCAGCGAAGTTCCTGACTCGCTATTCCAGTGACGCCATTCGCCGCATTCGCGAGTTCTCCGAGCTGCGCACGGAACGCTCGGTGACGGTTCTGCATGCCGACTCTCGTACCGTGGAGCTGCCAACCAGGCCTGATGGGGTCATCACGTCTCCGCCGTACCCGGGGTTGATCGACTACCACGAGCAGCATCGATATGCCTACGAACTCCTCGGACTCGTCGATCGAAGCAACGAAGAGATAGGCGCGGCGGCGTCTGGCCGAAGCAGAACCGCACTCGGCGCTTACGTTGACGCTATGAGCGCGGTCTTCGCGAACACGCGCTCGCAGCTTGCGCCGGGAGCCTGGGTGCTCATCGTAGTCAACGACTCGCAGAATCTCTATCCGGAGATTCTCGAGAACGCCCAACTCACTCTTGAGGATCGAGTCACTCGCCACGTCAATCGCCGGACGGGTCGGCGCGCGGGCGAGTTCTTCGAGGACATCCTCGTGTGTCGCGGGCAATAAGCCCCTGATCTCCGCGGCGACACAGGAGCAAGTGCGCGGGTTGCTTCGGGCTTTCATGGATGCCTGGATTGCTAAGCAGCACGAAGAGTTGAGACGGATCGAGGAAGAGGGTTCCTCCCCGGACGGAATCCTGGCTCCCTTCCACGACGCGCTTGTTCCAGGCATTCGCGGGCTCGTGAGCGCGGGTTCTCGACCGCGCTTGGAAATCTCCACGAGCGGATTGCCTTCATCGTCGCCAGCGATGCTCACTCACATGCGCGTCGGGCCTACGATCTCACGGGTAGCCTCCCAGTGCTCGCCCGCGAGTTCATTACGCAGCGCATTGCTCAACTCGAGACGGGCGCGGCCGCGCCTGACCACACGTTCGAGCGTCAGCAACTCCTGAGCTCATTCGGCGCTGAGGTGGACGGCGCGACGCGTATCGACCTTTCCATTCGGACGAAGGATGGTGACGAGCACTACTTCGAGATGAAGAGCGCGAAGCCAAACAAGGGGCAGTGCATCGAGATGAAGCAGCGCCTCCTCACCGCGCTCGGCATACGTCGTAGCGCTCGTGTCTTCGTCTGGTGGGGCGTTCCCTACAACCCGTACGGAACGGCGTCCGCCTATGCGCACCCATACCCCCTTCGTTACTTCGACTTCAAGGATGACGTCAAGCTCGGACTTGAGTTCTGGAACTTCGTCGGTGACGACGCCGGCACGTTCGAGCTGCTGCTCGATCTCTATCGGCAGGTCGGCCTGGAGTACACACTGAAGCTGGATGAGCTGCGGGCCGCTCTTGCGGGTCGGGCCGTGTAACTCGTCACACTTCGGGCACACAATCGGCACAGACGCGTACGACTTTCGCGCGTAGCGTCGAGAGCGTGCTCGCGCGCGCCGTCACCCACGCTCTCGTCGGTCTCGAGCCGAGACGAGTCGAGGTCGAGGCGCACCTCGAGCGCGGCATTCCCGGTTTCGCGATCGTCGGTCTGGCCGACCGTGCCTGCCAAGAGGCGAAGCACAGGGTTCGCAGCGGTGTCTCGTCGGCCCTTCTGGAGTGGCCGCTCGATCGCCGGATCACGGTCAACCTCGCTCCGGCGGGGCTGCGCAAGGAGGGATCGAGCTTCGACCTGGCGATCGCGCTGGCAGTGCTCGCGGCGTCCCGTCAGGTGCCCGCGGAGCGTCTCGCCGAGCACGCCGCGGTCGGCGAGCTCGCGCTCGATGGGCGGATCCGACCCGTGCGCGGCGCGTTTGCGGTCGCCGAGGGAGCCCGCAGCCTCGGGCTGGAGCTGATCCTCTGCGCACCCGAATCCGCCGCCGAGGCCGAGCTCGCCGGCGTGCAGGCCGTCCCGGTGCGCCACCTGGGCGAGGCCGTCGCCTATCTCCGCGGGGAGCTGCAGCCGGCCCCCTTCGAACCACCCGCTGAGGCAGCGGAGCCCGAGCCGCCCGATCTCGCAGATGTCCGCGGTCAGGAGCGCGCGCGGCGGGCGCTCGAGCTCGCGGCAGCCGGCGCCCACAACCTGCTCCTGGCCGGGCCTCCGGGTACGGGGAAGACGATGCTCGGGCGCAGGCTGCCCGGAATCCTGCCGCTCCTCGCTCCGGCCGAGGCGCTCGAGGTGACCCGGATTCATTCGGTGGCGGGCCTGCTCGCACCCGAGCGGCCGCTCGTCCTGCGGGCGCCGTTTCGCGCTCCTCATCACAGCTCCTCGACAGCGGCGATCGTCGGAGGCGGGCCGGGGCCGCGTCCGGGTGAGGCGAGCCTCGCGCACCGTGGCGTGCTCCTCCTCGACGAGCTGCCGGAGTTCCAGCGGCCGGCGCTCGAAGCGCTGCGGCAGCCGCTCGAGGACGGGATGATCGCGATCGCACGAGCAAGCGGGCAGGCGCTCTTCCCGGCTCGATTTCAGCTCGTGGCGACGATGAACCTCTGCCCGTGCGCCGGGCGCGGCGATCCGGCGGCCGACTGCTCCTGCTCGCCGCAGCGGCTTGCCGCATTTCGGGACAAGCTCTCCCGCGCCCTCCTCGATCGCTTCGATCTCG
>JACCRW010000155.1 GCA_013813345.1 Actinomycetota bacterium | reverse complement strand
AGATCGTCCGGGCGGAGGACGAGAAGGCTGCCGCCGAGACCCGCTATCGCGGCCTCGTCGAGCAGCTCCCGATGATGACCTACGTCACCTCGTGCGAAAACCCGCCGGCGACGCTCTACGTCAGCCCCCAGGCCGAGCAGCTAATCGGCTACTCCGTGGAGGAGTGGCTCGAGGGCGGCGGCGCGTTCATCGACGCGCTCGTCCATCCGGACGACCTCGAAGCGTTTCTGGAGGAGCGGGTGAGGTCGAGGACGACCGGAGCCGCCTTCTCGCTCAGCTACCGGCTGCTCGCTCGCGACCGCCGCGTCGTCTGGGTGCTCGACGAGTCACACGAGGTCGTCGATCCCGACGGCAAGCCTCTCTTCTGCCAGGGCTTCCTCGTCGACATCACCGAGCGCAAGCAGCTCGAGGAGCAGCTCCGGCAGTCGCAGAAGATGGAGGCGATCGGCCAGCTCGCCGGAGGGATCGCGCACGACTTCAACAACATGCTGACCGCGATCTCGGGGTACGCCGAGCTCCTCGGCTATTCGTTCGATGCCGGCGATCCGCGCCTCGAGGACATCGCCGAGTTGAAACGCGCCGCAGCCCACGCCGCGAGCCTGACGAGACAGCTCCTCGCGTTCAGCCGCAAGGAGCTCCTACTCGCGAAGCGGCTCGACCCGAACGCGATCGTCCACGAGCTCGAGACGATGCTGCGCCGGACGATCGGCGAACAGATCGAGCTCATGATCGAGCTCGAGCCCGAGCTCGCGGCCGTCGAGGCCGATCCCGACCAGCTCGCGCAGGTGATCCTCAACATGGCGTTGAACGCCCGCGACGCGATGCCGACCGGCGGCCGCCTGACGATCTCGACGGCGAACGTCGACGTCGGCCCTGATCTTCCTGACGGGGCGCAACGCGTCGCGATCAGGGTTGCGGACACGGGAACCGGGATGGACGAGGAGACGTGTGGCCGCATCTTCGAGCCGTTCTTCACGACCAAAGAGCCAGGCAAGGGAACGGGACTCGGGCTTGCGACCGCCTACGGGGTCGTCAGCCAGAGCGGCGGGACGATCGAGGTCGAGAGCGTGCCCGGCCAGGGATCGACGTTCTGCGTGCTCCTGCCGCGGGCGCCTGCGCTCAGCAACCGCGTCGCCGCCTGAGCGGCGCTACGCGACGACCTCCGCGGCCGAGCCGACCATCCTGAGGAAGCGCGGCACCACGTCCAGCACGCTCTCGCGCGCGCAGAACGCGATGTCCTCCTCGAGCCCGGGCGGGCCGTAGGTGCGGGCGCTCAGGCCCTCGAGCGGGGTCGGATAGGCGTCGGCGAGCGTCTCGGCCGCGACAGCAGCGTCCGTTCGACGGCCGCCGAGCAGCTTCACGATCCTGCCCGCGCAGTAGGCGTCGTCGAGCGCGAACGCGCCCTTGTAGCCGGCGCAGACGATCGCGACGTCCTCCCCGCGCTCGCGCACCGCCGTCGTCAGCGCCGCGAGGTTGAGCAGGCTCCCGATCAGCACCTGCTCACACCGCTCGGCTGCCGTGACGATCGAGCGCGTCCCGTTCGTCGTCGAGAGGATCAGCGTCTCCGCGCGCGGCTCCAGGAACTCGCGCGGCGAGGCGCCGATGTCGAACCCGTCGATCCGGATCGCGTCGCGCTCGCCGCCGACGATGCTGCTCGGGAGCTGCGCGCGGAGGGCGCGGGCCTGCTCGAGCTCGGGCACGCAGTAGACGCGCGCGTAGCCGGCTGCGAGAGCCTGCGCGATCGTGGAGGTGGCTCGGAGGACGTCGACCACGATTCCGACCGGCGCCGAGGCGGTTTCGGCCGGGACGAAGGCGACGTGGACCTGCACGTGGCTAGGCTAGATGCATGGCGGAGACGATGACCTGCTACCGGCACCCGAATCGCGAGACCGGTGTCTCGTGCTCGGAATGCGGCCGTGGGATCTGCCCGGATTGCATGCGCTTCGCCCCGGTCGGGATCCGCTGCCCCGACCATGCGGGCAACCAGAAAGTCGTGCGTGGAATATCCCGCAAGTCGCCGGCGCAGATGCTCCGGAGCGGCGGTCAGGGGGCGGTCACGCCGATCCTGATCGGGATCAACGTCGCCGTCTACCTGCTCACGCTCGCCGCGGGGGCCTCGATCAACGGCGTCGGCGGCCGCGTGTACGAGCAGGGCGTCCTCTTCGGGCCGCTTGTCGCGAACGGCGAGTGGTGGCGGCTCGTGACGTCGACGTTCATGCACTACGGGCCGTTCCACCTGCTGATGAACATGTATTCGCTCTACCTGCTCGGCGGCGCGCTCGAGAGCGCGCTCGGACGAGTCCGCTACGTCGCTCTCTACCTCGTGTCCGGGCTTGCAGGCTCGGCAGGCGCGCTGCTCCTGAGTCCGAACTCGTTGACGCTCGGCGCCTCCGGGGCGATCTTCGGCGTGATCGGGGCGATCTTCATCCTCGAGCGCCAGGGCCTGCGGGTCTTTCCCGGCAGTGTCGTCGGCCTGCTCGTCGCGAATCTCGCGTTCACGTTCCTCTTCGCCCGCTACATCTCGGTCGGCGGCCACCTCGGTGGCCTCGCCGGCGGCGCCCTCGCCGCGCTCGCGCTCTCGCGGTTCGGCCGCGGTCACGCAGCCTACGGCAAGCCGGGCCTGATCGGCCTGGCGGGCATCGCCGGAGTTGCAGTCGCGAGCGTCGCGATCTCGTACTTGAGCGTCACGAGCTAGGAGTCCATAGTTGGGGCCGTGCGGCGCCCCTCAACACTCGTCCTCCTGGCTCTCGCCCTCGTTCCGGGCGCTTCCGGCGAGGCGGCTCGCACCAAGCCCCTGCTCGGCATCTTCGGCGATCCCGCCCGCTTCGAGCAGCTAACTGGGCAGCGATCGAGCGTCCGGCACGTGATCCTCGGCTGGAACCAGGGGCTCACCTGGGGAAAGCCGCTCGGTCAGTTCCTGCCGACCCTGACCCCCGTGCCGATGATCGGCGTCGGCACGAAGTCGGGCTGGCCGAACTCGCGGGAAGCGGTTACCCCGCTCGGGATCGCCCAGGGCAAGGGCGATGCCTATCTCGTCGCGCTGAACCGCGCGATCGCCGCGTTCGAGGGCGACCGCATCTACTTCCGGCCGCTCGGTGAGATGAACGGCCACTGGAACGCCTACTGCGCCTTCACGAAGACGGGCGCGTCGAAGGGGCCGCAATACGCGACGGCCGCCTTTCGCAAGGCATTCGCCCGGATGTACCTGATCGTCCACGGCGGCAAGTCCGTGAACGCGCGGCTGAGGGCGCTCGGGCTCCCACCTGTCGCGGGGGAGCTGGAGGCGAACCCGATGCCCCGGCTGCGCGTGATCTGGAATCCGCAGGGCTACGGCGCCCCGGACATCCCCGCGAACTCGGCGCAGGCCTACTACCCGGGCGACAAGTACGTCGACGTGGTCGGCAACGATCTCTACAACCAGAACTTCAAGGCCGAGTGGGCCGCGAATCAGCGGCTCTACGACGCGCATCCGTCGAAGCCGTACGCATTCCCCGAGTGGGGGCTTTGGGCTATCGACGACCCCAGGTTCATCGAGACGATGGCCGCCTTCGTCCGCGCCCACCGACGCGTCGAGCTGCTCGCCTACTTCGACTCGGTTGCGGGCTCGACCTGGGATCTCGCGAGCAAGCCGAGGTCGAAGGCGGCCTACCGGAAGCTCATCACCTCGCTCGGCTAGGGAACGAGCTCGAAGCCGGCGGTCCGGAAGTCAACGTCGAAGGCGAAGGCCGTTCGGAGTTCTTGGAGCCGCATGAACTCGAAGCTCGTGTGGTCGACGAACGAGGCGCGTGCGGAGGCACGTCGATAAGCGGAAACGACGGACACGTGCGTATCGCGGTCGATCCAGGTCGTCTCCACGACCGGAAGGATCTCGTCAAGAAGCTTGTCTACGCCGGCGCGGCCGAGGCGGCGCTCCACGAGCGCGATCGTCTCGACGACCACGTAGTTGTGCGTGAGAAGCGGTTCCAGCCGCACGACCTCGCCCAGAGTCCCCGCCGCAAGACCGTGCACCGGATCGTCACGGTCGATGAGAGCGTAGAGCGCGGACGTGTCTACGAAGAGCGCCAGTCGAGGTACGCCTCCTCGAGATACCGATCGTGCTCTTCGGCGACGTTGCCGCCACCTCCGGCGAACGACCCGACTGCTGCCAGCGCGCGCCTGATCTTCTCCTCGCGCGCGGGATCGACCTCGGGCACGACGGCGTCGACCGCGTCGCGGATGACCGCTGCCATCGAGACGCCGCGCTCGCGCGCAACCCGCTTCAGCCGCTCAGCCTGCTCTTCGGTCAGCGAGATCTGCGTGCGCACCATGATGTAAGACTATCACCGCCCTACATCAACCACCGATCGGGACGACGTCGATCCCCTGCTCTGTGAGGGCGGCTTGGGCGGCTGCCAGCCTGGCCAGGGGCACGCGGTACGGGGAGCACGAGACGTAGTCGAGCCCGAGCTCGTGGCAGAAGGCGACCGACTTCGGCTCGCCGCCGTGCTCGCCGCAGATTCCGAGCTTGATGTCGTCCCGTGCGCTTCTCCCCCGCTCGACCGCGATCTCCATCAGATCGCCGACGCCGCCCTGGTCGATCGTCTCGAACGGGTCGCGCTCGAGCACGCCGGTCTCGAGGTAGTGCGAGAGGAAGCGGCCGGCGTCGTCCCGCGAAAGGCCGAGCGCCGTCTG
>JACCRW010000126.1 GCA_013813345.1 Actinomycetota bacterium | reverse complement strand
CCGCCAGTACGCGGCGACCCAGGAGCAGGGCGAGGGGTTCTTCTGCATCGTCGACCTGCACTCGATCACCGTCGAGTACGACCCGCGGGACTTCCACGAACGCACGCTCGACCTCGCCGCGATGCTCCTCGCGACCGGGCTCGACCCGGAGCGCTCGACGGTGTTCTGCCAGAGCCATGTGGCGGCGCACGCCGAGGCGGCTTGGCTCCTCGGCTCGGTCACGAGCTACGGCCAGCTCGGCCGGATGACGCAGTTCAAGGACAAGGGCGACCGGCAGGAGTTCATCTCCGCGGGCCTCTTCACCTACCCGGTGCTGATGGCGGGCGACATCTTGCTCTACCAGACGGACATCGTCCCGATCGGGGACGACCAGCGCCAGCACGTCGAGCTTGCGCGCGACGTCGCGGAGCGGTTCAACTCGCGGTTCGGCGAGACGTTCAAGGTCCCGGCGGGCGTCTACCCCGAGGTGGGCGCGCGGATCATGGACCTGCAGGAGCCGACGCGGAAGATGTCTACGACGGCAGGGACACCGCAAGGGACGGTGCTCCTGCTGGACGAGCTCGACGTCATCCGGAAGAAGTTCCGCTCTGCGGTGACCGACTCGGGCCGCGAGGTGCGGCGCGATCCCGAGAAGCCGGGCGTGACGAACCTGATCGACATCCTCGCGGCACTGAACGGGGAATCCGTCGAGGATATCGAGGCGCGCTATGGAGTCACCGGCTACGGGGCGTTCAAGCAGGACGTCGGCGAAGCCGTCGTCGAGGCGGTCGCGCCGATCCAGGAACGCTACCGTGAGCTTCGGGCGGATCCGGCGGAGCTACGGCGGCTGCTCGCGCTCGGGGCGGACAAGGCGCGCGAGGCGTCGGCGCCTACGCTTGCCCGGATGTACGAGCGGATGGGCTTCGTGCGGTAGCCGAGGTCCGAAGCCGGACGCGGCGCTGGGCGGGTCGAGCTCAGCTCGCGTAGCACACATCCTTCCCCAGGTCGTCACAAACCAGCGTCGACTTCGTCAAAATTTTTCCGCGCATGTCTGCGACCGTGTCTGCAACGGTGTCTGCAACCGTCCGTGCGACCGTCCCTGCGGCCGCGTCTGCGACGGCGGTTGACGCGCGAGGCGAGGGAAGCGCCGGCGCCGACGTGCGAGAGGACGATCACGTGGGATGATCTCGTCGCGCACAGCGCCCCGTAGGCGCGCCCGCCACGACCGCGACCGTTTCTCCTTCGGACGAGCGAGGGTGCGCGAACGACCTCAGCCCGAGAGCTGCTGCAGCGCTGTGAGCTCCGCCCGCGTCAGCTCGCGCCACTCGCCCGGCTTCAGCTTCCCTAGCTTGAGCCCTGCGTAGACGCTCCGGTGCAGCCGTCGAACCCGATGCCCGACAGCCTCGACCATCCGCCGCACCTGCCGGTTCCGGCCCTCGTGGAGGACGAGCTCGAAGCGGGCGCCCGCCAGCCGCCGCACGCGCGCCGGCGCGGTCGTGCCGTCCTCGAGCTTCACGCCCTCCGCGAGCTTGCGCAGCGTCCCGTCGGTGGGCTGCTTCCAGGTCTCGACCTCGTAGACCTTCTCGACGCCGTAGCGCGGATGGGCCAGCCGGTGCGCGAGGGGGCCGTCGTTCGTCAGCAGCAGCGCCCCCGTGGTCTCGACATCGAGCCGGCCGACGGGAACGACGTGCGACGAATGCGAGACGAGCCCGACGACCGTCGGTCGCCCCTGGGGATCGCTCGCCGTCGTCACGACCCCCGCTGGCTTGTGCAGCAGCACGTAGGCGAGCTTCTGCTTCGCAACCGGCTTCCCGTCCACCTCGACCACGTCCCTCGAGCCGACGAACGTGTTCAGCTCACCCGGCTCGCCGTTCACCCTCACGCGGCCGGCCTTGATCAGCTCGTCGGACTTGCGCCGCGACGCGACTCCCGCTCGAGACAGGTAGGCGTTCAACCTCACAGGCGGTAGTGTGCCGCCCGATGCGCGACCGCACCGACGACCTCGTGCGTCTCGCCGACCTGCTCGTCGGCTTCGGCGCGAACCTCCAGCCCGGGCAGATCGTCGGCGTCAACGCCTATTACGACATGGCCGACGCGGCGCGCGCCGTCGCCCGCGCCGCCTACAGCCGCGGAGCTCGCTACGTGGACGTCTTCTGGTGGGATCTGCTGGTGAAGCGGGCGCGGCTCGAGCTGGCCGACGCCGACTCGCTCGAGTTCGTACCGCCCTGGATGGGCGAGCGCCTGCGCTGGCTCTCGAACGAGCACGCAGCACGAGTCTTCCTCACGGGCACCGACTCGACCGTCTTCGACGGGATCGACCCGTCCCGGATGGGCCGCGACCTACTCCCGTATCTGAAGGAAGTCCCGGAGATCGTCAACGAGCGCACGACGAACTGGACAATCGGGCCTTGTCCGAATCCGCGTTGGGCCGAGCGCGTGCATCCCGAACTCCCGCCCGACGAGGCGCTCGACAAGCTCTGGGACGAGATCGTCTACGTCTGCCGGCTCGACGCGGACGATCCGGTGGAGGCCTGGCGCGAGCGGATGCGCGCAATCGTCGCTTCGGCCGAGCGGCTCACGGAGCGCCACTTCGACGCGATCCACCTGCGCGGGCCGGGCACCGACCTCACCGTCGGCCTGCTTGCAAGCCACCGTTGGCTCGGCGCCGACTTCACGACGGTCGACGGACTAACCCACTATCCCAACCTCCCGACCGAGGAGATCTTCACGACGCCCGACCCCGAGCGCGTCGACGGCCACGTGAGCGCGACGATGCCGCTCGAGGTGTACGGCTCGTTCATGTCCGGGATCAGGATCGAGTTCGAGGGCGGCCGCGCGACGAAGGTCGACGCCGAGGAGGGCGGAGAGGCTCTGCGCTCGATCGTCGCGAAGGAGGGCGCCGACCGGCTGGGCGAGCTCGCGCTCGTAGACGGCGAGGGCAGGATCGGGCCGCTCGGCACGGTCTTCTACGAGACGCTCCTCGACGAGAACGCGGCGAGCCACATCGCGCTCGGAAACGCCTACACGTTCCCGCTCGAGGACGAGGCAGACCGCGAGCGCGCGAACCGAAGTCCCGTCCACGTCGACTTCATGATCGGCAGCCCCGAGGTCGACGTCGACGGGCTCACGCGCGACGGGGAGCGAGTGCCGGTTCTGCGCGGCGGCGCGTGGCAGATCTGACGGACGCGGAGCGCTTCGCCGACCTGGTCGTCGAGGTCGGCGCGAACGTCCAGGAGGGTCAGGAGGTCGACATCCTCGCCGACCTCGGTACCGAGGAGGTCGTCCGGGCGATCGCGGGCGCCGCGTATCGCCGGGGTGCGCGCTTCGTCGACGTCTGGTGGTGGGACGCGCTCCTCAAGCGCGAGCGCCTGCTCCATGCGCGCGCCGACACGCTCGATTACGTCCCGCCTGAGCTCGGAGCGCGGCTCCTGCGGCTTGGGGAGGAGCGCGGCTGCCGGATCTGGATCATCGGCAATCCGCAACCGCACGCTCTCGACGGCGTCGACCCGGAGCGCGCGGGCCGCGATCTGCTGCCGCGGCTGAAGGAGAGCTCTGAGGTTGTGCTGGCGCGGACGACCAACTGGTGCATCGCCTCGTGGCCGACGGAGGGCTGGGCGCGTCAGGTGTATCCCTCGCTCGAGCCCGACGAGGCCCTCGAGCGGTTGCGGCAGGAGCTCGCACACGTGTCGCGCTTCGACGAGCCGGATCCGGCCGAGGCGTGGCGCGCGCGGGTCGCCGAGCTGAGGAGTGCAGCGGGTCGCCTCACCGAGCGCGCCTTCGACTCGCTCCGCTTCCGTGGCCCGGGTACAGATCTCAGCGTCGGTCTCTTCCGGAGCAGCGGCTGGCATGCCGGCACCCTGGAGCGGATCGACGGACTCGAGAGCATCGTCAACATCCCGACCGAGGAGGTCTTCACGACGCCCGATCCGGCACGGGTCGAGGGGACCGTTCGCGCCACGAAGCCGCTCGAGCTTGCCGGCAGCCTGATCGACGGGATCGCGATTCGCTTCGGGGGCGGCCGGGCGGTGGAGATCGACGCCGACTCGAACGTCGACGTCCTCCGCGCCGTCGCCGCGAAGGACGAGGGCGCCGCCCGTCTCGGCGAGGTCGCGCTCGTCGACGGCTCGGGCCGGATCGGCGCGCTCGAGACCGTCTTCTGGAACACGCTGCTCGACGAGAACGCCGCCAGCCACATCGCGCTCGGCGGCTCCTACGAGTTCGTGGTCGAGGACGAGGCCGAGCGCGCGCGGGCGAACCAGAGCGAGATCCACGTCGACTTCATGATCGGCAGCCCCGAGGTCGACGTCGACGGGATCACGGGCGACGGCGACATCATCCCAGTGCTTCGTGGCGGGGCTTGGCAGATCTAGGCGGTCTTGCCCACGGCGACCGAGTGGAGGCGCTCACGGATCTCCTCGGTGGATTCGCCCAGGTCATCGAGCCGCGGCAGGGCGGCGATGCTCTCGAGGCCGAAGACGCGCTCGAAAAGCGGCGTCGTTTGGTACCGCACCGCTCCGCCCGGTCCGTCGTCCCGTCCGGCCTCCGCGATCAGTCCGCGCTCGAGCAGCCCTGCCACTGCCGAGTCGGCGGCGACGCCGCGCACCCGGGCGATCTCCGGTCGGCTGCAGGGGCCTAGGTACCCGACGACCGCGAGCGTCTCGAACGCCGCCTGGGAGAGGCCGCGCTCGACCGGGCGCTCGAAGAGCCTCCCGCAAGCGTCGGCAGCCTCGCGCGAGGCGCGGAAGGCGTAGCCGCCGGCGACGTGCTCCAGCACGATCCCGCTCCGCCCCTCGCGGTAGCGGTCGGAGAGAAGCCCGAGGGCGGTCTCGATTCGGACGGTGTCGTCGTCGGCCGCCTGCGCGAGCTCGTCGACGGAAAGCGGTGCGGAGGCGACGACGAGCAACGCCTCGATAGTACGGGCAAGCTGGTCGACCGGATTGGCGGTGATCAAGCGGAGCGGACGGTCCATTCGGACTTCCTTTCTTCATCGGAGCGGGAAACCCTTATGGGCGCAAACGGTGCAGCCTGCTCGAGCGCGACCTCGCCGGTCTTGCGCAGCTCGAGCAGCGCGAGAAAAGCGACGGCCTGCTCGATCCGGTTCAGCCCCTCGACTTCGGCGTCGAAGTCGAAGCGGCGCCGCCGGCCGAGCACGGCCCGGAAGCGCGCCAGGAACTGGCCGACCGGCGGGAAGCGGAGCCCCATGTGCGAGAGGGAGACCTGCGGCGGCGGCTCGGCGAGCGCGCGCAGCGCGGCGGCGAGCTGCTGAGGATCCTGCGGCGCGAGCGTGCGGTCGGGGCGTGGCGCGAGCGGTGCGGGGCCGACGCGGAAGAAGCGCTCGCGCTCGCCGGCGAGCCGCTCGCCGAGCCAGGCAGCGGCGTCCTTCATCCGCCGGTACTCGGCGAGCCGCCGCGCCAGCTCCTCGGCGGCCTCCTCCGGCTCGAGCTCGGCGAGCTCCGCGTCCTCCTCGGGGAAGAGCGCGCGCGCCTTCAGCTCGAGCAGGGACGCGATCAGGACGAGGAATTCGCCGCAGGCCTCGAGGTCGAGCTCGTCCCGATCGGCAAGCCGTTCCACGAACGAGATCACGATTGCCGCGATGTCGACCTCGGCCGGCTCGAGCTCCTCCTTGAGGACGAGCGTCAAGAGCAGGTCGAACGGGCCCTCGAAGGCATCCAGATCCAGGGGCAGGTCGAAGACGGCCGCCATCCGCCTCAAGCTAACGGCGCGATCGGACGCGGCCGCGCGGAACGGCCATCGCCGGCGGCTTCTCGGGCCGGCGCTCGCGGGAACGTCGCCGGCGCCGGCCGCCGCGCAGGAACTGCCACCAGACGAAGAACGCGACCGCGGCCACGAAGACGACAAGCGAGACCCAGGCGTTCAGGCGCATCCCGGCGAGCTCCTTCGAGGGATCGATCCGGAGCTGCTCCAGGAAGAAGCGGAAGCCGGTGTACAGCGCCACGTAGAGCGCGAAGAGCGCCGGCGGCTTGAAGCGGTAGAAGCGGTCGAGCACGAGGAGGAGCGCGGCCGCACCGAGGTTCCAGAGCCCTTCGTAGAGGAACGTCGGATGGAACGTGCTGTCGAACTCATAGCCTTCGGGCCGGGGCGGGTCGATCTCGAGCCCCCACGGCTGGTCGGTGGGCTTGCCGAAGAGCTCCTGGTTCCACCAGTTGCCGATCCGGCCGATCGCCTGCGCCACGAGCAGGCCGGGCGCCGCGGCGTCGAGGAGCGCTGGGACGCTCGCGCCGGCACGTCTCGCGATGATCGAGCCGGCGAGCACGCCGCCCGCGATCCCGCCCCAGATCCCGAGGCCGCCCTCCCAGACGGCGAACGGCCCCCACCATTCGTCCGGGAGCTCGTCCCAGCTCGTGGCGACGTGGTAGAGCCGAGCACCGACGATCCCGAAGCCCACTCCCCAGACCGCGACCCGGAAGATCAGATCCCAGTCGCCGCCGCGAGCGGTCCAGCGCCTCCCGGTGAGCGCGATGCAGGCCGCAATCCCGGCGAGCAGCATCAGCCCGTACATGTGGATCGTCAGCGGCCCGATGTCGAGCGTGCCCGACGAGGGCGAGGGAATGGAAGCGAGGAAGAACACCTGCAGCGGGATTCTGCCCGCGTGCCCGGACGCGCGTCCGGAGAGGTGACTAGAGCAGGATCTGCAGGGCTAGCTCGGGTGCGCAGCCCGCGCGGAGGAGGTCGATCGCGTAGTGGAGATCGATGTCCATCCGCCCGGCGAGGAGGACCGCGGCGGTCGGCTCGAAGCCGGCCCGCTCGAGCTCCTCAGCGCGCCAGCGCTCGATCCGCTCTTGCTCTGTACCTGGGGTCTGGAGCTCTGCCGCAGCCATATCAGTGCTTCCTCCACATCGTCGTACTGGATCTTTCGTCCATTGAAACGATGCGGTTCTCCCCTTTTGTGGTGATTCCGATGAAGCTTTCGTAAAAGAATTGCGCAGGCACGCGGAAGACCCGCCGAGAGGGACGGGTCTTCGACGCGCGGTCGGCTTGCTAGCGGCTCGCTGCGGCAGGCGCCGGCGACGAGCGCGCGCGGCGAAGCAGGAGAATCGCGACGGCGACGAGCAGCAGGGCGAGTGCGAGCCCGCCCACGGGCAGTGTCGGGAACGACGAGTCGGAGCCGGCGGCTGCGATCTCGACGGGCTTGAACGTGTGCGTCCGGGAGAAGCCGTCGTCCACCTCGTACGACCACGTCCCAGCACCCGGGAACTGCACGACGGTCCGGTAGACGCCGGCCTTGCCGGTGGGCGCAGCGCTGAAGGTGCCGGCCGTGACGCCCGTCTCCACATTGCGAATCGTGAGCTTGGGCTGCACCCCGGTGAGCGGCGTGCGACCGTGCTGGAGCACGGTGATCTCGACCGGCCAGTCCTGCCCCGTTTGCAGGCCGCTCGGCGGCAGCGAGCTGAGGCCGGCGGTCGCCCAGCCGCCTCCGGCCGCCACGGGGGCGACGATCGCGGCTATCACGGCGAAGCCGAGCGTGCAGACGAGCACGAGCTTCTTCATCGGGGATCCTCCGGTCTGTGGTTGGCTCACGGTTCGACCTGAGCGGGAGCGATCGTGATCGCCTTGAACGTGTGCACCTGGGCGCAGTTCGGGACGAAGCCGTCGTAGACCGTGAAGCTCCAGCGGCCCGCGCTCGGGAAGACAACCCGGAAGCGGTAGGAGCCCACGGCGGGGGTGGAGCGGCTCCGGAAGGTCGTGACCTTGCCGGCCTTGCGGATCCTCATCTCCGGCTTGGCGTCCGCGAGGGGCGTACGCCCGTGCTGGAGCACGCGCACGGTTACGAGCCACGGCTGGCCCGCCTGATGGCCGGCCTTCGGCAACGAGCTCAGGCCGACGGTCGCCCAGCAACCAGTCTGCGCAGCCGGGGCGATCTCGGCCGAGAGCAGGGCCGCCGTCGCCGCCGCCATGAGCAATGCGAGTAGTCCTTTCATCCCTGACCTCCCGATCGGTGTGATGCAGTGACTACACCGCGGAGATGAGGATGGTTCCCTACTTCACCGCGCGGGCGAGCTCGAGCGCCTCGGCGAGCTCGACGTCGGCCTCGAGCCGGAAGAGGACGTCGCCTCGGTTCCAGAGGAGCGTCGTCCCGGCGAGGTAGGCGCGCTCCTCCTGAATCCGGAACATCGAGTCGAGGTACATGACGAAATGCGGGTCGCCCGAGACGAAGAGCCCGCGCTCGCCCTCGATCTCGACCTCCTCGACTGAGGTGCCGCGGGCGCCGACCTTCTTGACGAAGCCATCCCAGACCATGCCGCGCACCTGCGAGAGCAGGAGCCTCGGCCGCTCGATCGAGCCGTAGACGAAGGTCACGAGCCCGTCGCCGCGCAGGTAGACCTCATCTGGCTCGCCCAGATCGGCGAGCTCGAAGCCGGCCCGCCGACGCGCGGCGGCGAGGGTAACGGGGACGCCGAGAAGCTCCGCGCGCTCGATCAGCTCGACTTCCGGCAGCTCCTCCACGCGGGAGACGGTCGCGCCGCGAAGGTGGAAGAGCTCGAGGAAGGCGCTGCGGGCGCCGGGCGAGAGCGCGAGCACGCCGAGGGCTGCGACGAGGACGACCGCGAGCACGAGCGCGAGCGGGCGGAGGCGTCGGCGGCGAGCCGGGGCGAGCGCGACGGCGCGCTCGACGGCGACGGAGAGCGCCGGCGTCGGCGGAAAGTCGATCTCCTCCCGCAGGGCGATGAGCCGGAGCTCGAGCTCGCTCATCGCTCCTCCCTCAAGTGCCCGCGCAGGCGCTCGAGCGCGCGCGAGGTGCGGGACTTGACGGTGCCGCGCCGCAGCGAGAGCACCTCGGCGGTCTCCCCCTCGCTGAGCTCGAGGAGGTAGCGGCAGGAGAGCACGAGCCGGTCGTCCTCGCCGAGCGACTCGAGTGCGACGAGAAGCTCGGCACGCTGCTCCTCCGCGAGGAGCCTCCCCTCGGGCGACGGAGCCGCGTCGCCCGAGGGAAGCTCTTGGGCTGCGCGCTGCACGAGCGCCTCGCGGCGGCCGCCACCGCGGCGCTTGTTGCGGGCCTCGTTCGCGACGATCGCGAGCAGCCAGGGCCGCAGCGGCGCGCCGCGGCGGAAACGCGGCAGCGCGTAGAACGCCTTCACGAAGGCCGCCTGGGCGGCGTCCTCGGCGTCGGCTGCGTTGCGGGTGATCAGGTATGCGGTGCGGAAGGCGATCTCCTCCTCCATGCGGACGAGCGCGCCGAAGGCAGCGCCGTCTCCCCTGCGCGCCCGTTCGACCAGCTCGTCCTCAGTCGGTGGCCGGCTCACCACTCGCTCCTTCTACACCGTTGGCGGCAGCCGGGTTCCTCGCACCGGCCGTTCCGGACACGTCTGGGCTTTGACCCGGACGTGTCTGGTGCAGACATGTCCGGGGCATCAAGCCCGGGACACGTACGCTTCGGACATGGCTCGCGCAGTGGGGATCAACCACGTTGCGCTCGAGGTCGGCTCTATCGACGAGGCGCTCGCGTTCTACGGCTCCTTGTTCGAGCTCGAGCTGCGCGGACGGATGGCCGGCGCCGCGTTCATCGACCTGGGCGACCAGTTTCTCGCGCTGATGGAGGGCGGCTCGACGTCGCCGGACGCCACGCGGCACCTCGGGCTCGTCGTCGACGACCGCGAGGCGGTGCTCGCCGCCGCGCGGGCAGCCGGCGCTGACGTCTTCGGCGGCAACTCCTTCCTCGATCCATGGGGAAACCAGATCCAGGTCGTCGCCTACGCGGACGTGCAGTTCACGAAAACGCCCGAGATTCTCCGCGGAATGGGACTCGAGCTCGAGAAGTCCGAGTCGGCGCTGCGAGAGCTCCGCGAGAAGGGACTCGGCTAGCGGATGCGGAGTCGGCCAACCGACTCCGCCTTCCAACGAGCTAGAACCCCGAGAACCACCATGGCGAAAGCGCCAACGGGGAGCCCGGAGACAAGGAGCCAGACGACGAGAGCCGTAGCAGCAACTGCGAATCCGGCGCGAAGAAGAATCCACACACGGCGATCGTAGATCCCGCCGGCTGCCGCGTCGAGCCGCAGCACCGGATGGTTCCGGGTCTCATCCGGCTTCAAGCCGCGGACACGTCGTACGAGATGAACTCGAGCAGCGAGCCGTCCGGGTCGCGGAAGTAGACGCTCGTTCCCTCGCCGCGGGCGCCGGCACGCGCCACCGGGCCTTCCTCGATCTCAATCCCCTGAGCGAGCAGGTGCTCGACCGCGCCCTCGATCGGCCCGTCCCAGACGAAGCAGAGATCGCTCCCGCCCGGCTGCACCGGCAGCCGCGCCACCGGGAACGGACGGCCGCCAGGCCCGTGCACGTTCAGCTGCTGCTCGTCGAACCGGTAGACGAAGCCGCCGCCGCGTTCGATGAGCTCGGCGCCCACCACATCACGGTAGAAGGAGTTCGAGCGCTCCCAGTCGGAGACGGCGATCACGCAGTGGTCGAGCACGATCGCCTAGAGAACCGCCTCGACGCCGAGCAAAGCCCTCGCCTCGTTGAGGAAGTCCGGATCGATCGCGACTCGGTGGCTCGGGCCGAAGACGATCAGCTTCGGGCCGAGCGAGGTCTCGAGCGAGACGTAGACGGGCGACTTGCCCGGATACTCCTTCACGAGGCCGGCGAGCTCGCGGACGATCCCCGCTCGGACGGCGCGCGCGTCCACCTTGAAGCGGATCTCCTTGCGCTCCGGCACCGTCTCGAAGGCCGTCACCTCGAGCGCGATCAGCTTCGTCTCGCCCTGCTGCTTGTGGTCGATCCGACCCTTGACGACGAGGATCCGGTCCGCGACGCAGAGCTCCCGCGCCCCCGCGTAGGTCGAGTTGAAGACGACGACCTCGCCGCCGCCGGTGGGGTCGTCGAGCGCGAGGAAGACCATCGGCTCGCCCTTCTTCGTCGTCAGCTGCTTGACCGCGCTGACGATCCCGCCCACGGTCACGACCTCGCCGTCGCGGCGCCGCTCGAGGTCGGCGAGCGCGCAGTCGGTCTTCCGGCGGAGCTGGTCGCGCACCGCGTGGAGCGGGTGCTCGGAGACGTAGAGGCCGAGCGTCTCCTTCTCGAGCTTCAGCAGCTCCGACTTCTCGAACTCACCTGAAGGAAGCGAGGGATGGTGCCGCACCGGGTCGGTTTCGGCTGCGCCGAAACCGATAGCGTCGAAAATCGAACCTTGCCCTGCCAAGCGGTCTGACGCGTGCTTCTGCCCCCACGCAAGCGCCTGCTCGAGGCACGCGAGCATCCCGAGCCGCGAGGCGCCGGTCGAGTCGAGCGCGCCGCACTTGACGAGCGCCTCGAGCGAGCGCTTGTTCACGACCTGGGGATCGACGCGCTCGGTGAAGTCCCAGATCGACTCGAACGGGCCGCCCTCCTCGCGCGCCCGGAGGATCGCCCGCGCAGCCGACTCCCCCACGCTCTTGACCGCGTTCAGCCCGAACCTGATCTTCCCCTCGACGACCGCGAAATCCGTTCCCGACGAGTTCACGTCCGGCGGCAGCACCTCGATTCCGAGCTCGTGGCAGGCGTTGACGTAGAGCGGCACCCGATCCTTCGTGTTCATCACCGACGAGATAAGCGCCGCCATGTACTCGCATGGGTGGTTCGCCTTCAACCAGGCGGTGCGGTAGGCGATCAGCGCGTAGCACGCCGAGTGCGCCTTGTTGAAGGAGTAGTCCTGCGAGCTCTCCATGTCCTTCCAGAGCTGGGTCGCGACCGAGAGCGAGACGTTGTTCGCCGCGCACCCGGCGAGGAACTTGTCCTTCAAGGAGGCCATTAGCGCGTGAATCTTCTTCCCGATCGCGCGGCGCAGCGTCTCGGCCTCGGCGGGCTCGAAGCCGGCCAGCTCCTTGGCGATCCGCATGTACTGCTCCTGGTAGATGCAGATCCCGTAGGAGTCGCTCGTGATCGACTTCAGCCGCTCGTCGATGTAGGTGATCGTCTCGCGGCCGTTCTTCCGCGCCGCGTAGGCGGGGATGTACTGCATCGGGCCGGGCCGATAGAGCGCGACGAGTGCGATCAGATCCTCGAACTGCGTCGGCTTGACCGCTTTCAGCGCGTCGCGCATCCCCGACGACTCGAACTGGAAGACGCCGTTCGACTCGGCGCGGGCGAGCATCGCGTAGGTCTTCTTGTCGTCGAGCGGGATCGCGTTGATATCGAGCGATCCGCCGATCAGTGCCACGGCCTTGTCGATCACGTCGAGGTTCCGGAGCCCGAGGAAGTCGACCTTGAGGAGGCCGAGCGCCTCGACGTTCTTCATCGAGAACTGGGTCACGACCTCCTGGTCTGCGCCCTTCTGCTGGAGCGGAACGACCTCGATCAGCGGCTTCGCGCCGATCACGACCCCGGCGGCATGGATCGAGTCCTGCCGGACGAGGCCCTCCAACGGCTTCGCGAGGTCGATCACCTCCTTGGCGAGCGGATCGGTGTCGTAGGCGACCTTCAGCTCCGAGCCCGGCTTGAGGCAGTCGGCGAGCGTCTGGCCGGGACCCTCCGGGATCAGCTTCGCGAGCCGGTCGACCGAGCCGTAGGGGATCTCGAGCACGCGACCGGCGTCGCGAACTGCGGCGCGTGCGGCCATCGTCCCGAAGGTGATGATCTGGGCGACGCGGTCGCGGCCGTATTTCTCAGCGACGTAGTTGATCACCCGCTCGCGGCCCTCGACGGCGAAGTCGATGTCCATGTCCGGCATGTCCTTGCGAGCCGGGTTGAGGAAGCGCTCGAAGAGAAGCCCGTAGCGCATCGGGTCGATGTCGGTGATCTCGAGGCTGTAGGCGGCAAGCGAGCCGGCCGCCGAGCCGCGACCGGGGCCGACGCTGACTCCATGGGTTTTTGCGAAGTGGATGAAGTCCCAGACGATCAGGAAGTAATCGGCGAAGCCCATCTCGCGGATCGTCTTCAGCTCGAACTGGAGCCGCTCGCGCAGCTCGGCGGTCACTTTGCCGTAGCGCCTCTCGAGCCCCTGCTCGCAGAGCTGGACGAGGTAGCCGAACGCGTCTCCCCCGTCCGGGACGGGGTACTCGGGCAGGTGGATCCGCCCGAGCTCGATCTCGACGTTGCAGCGCTCCGCGATCTCGAGCGTCCGCCGCATCGCGTCCTCGTGGCCGGGGAAGTCGAGCGCCATCTCCTCCGGGCTCTTGAAGTAGAACTCGTTCGTGTCGAAGCGCCAGTGATTCGGGTTCTTGAGCGAGTCGCCGGACTGGATGCAGAGGAGCGCCTCGTGCGAGTACGCGTCGGCGGCGGTGAGGTAGTGGACATCGCCGGTCGCGACGAGCGGGAGCTGCGCTTCGGCCGCGAGCTTGACGAGCTCCGGGTTGACGCGCTGCTGCACGTCGAGGCCGGCGTTCTGGAGCTCGACGTAGGTGTTCTCGCGTCCGAAGACCTGCGCAAGCCGGTCGAGATCGGTGCGCGCGTCCTGAGGACGACTCTCCTCGAGTGCCTTGCAGACGCGGCCGGAGAGGCAGCCGGAGAGCGCGATCAGGCCGGGCGCGTAGGTCTGGAGCAGCTCCCAGTCGACGCGCGGCTTTGCGAAGTAGCCCTCGAGGTAGCCGAGCGAGGAGAGCTTGACGAGGTTCGCGTAGCCCTCGTTCGACTCGGCGAGGAGGGTCAGGTGCGCGTAGCCGCGGGTGCGCGAGCGGCGGTCGTCGGCGACGTAGACCTCGCAGCCGACGATCGGCTTGACGCCCTGCTCCTTGGCGGCCTTGAAGAGCTCGATGGTGCCCGCGAGGGAGCCGTGGTCGGTGAGCGCGACCGCGGGCATCTCGAGCTCGGCCGCCCGCTTGGCGAGCGCGGGGATCCGGCAGGCCCCGTCGAGAACGGAGTACTCGCTGTGGACGTGCAGGTGGACGAAGGGGGCGGGCACGGAAGGGTCATTATCCCGACCGGACCTGACGACCCCCGTCGGCGCCGAGGACCGATTCCCGCTCTTTGCGGAGACGGCCGCGGCATGCCTCTTTCGGGCATGGGTCGAGCAGACACGCCCAGGGACAGGCCCACGGACGCGACTCGAGCGGAGAAGCTCCCGCGGGCTGCTACCTCGGCTCGCGCGGCAAGCCGCGTCTCTTCCTAACTGGGGGTGCCTGTTATCGTCGCGGTGTGTCCGACGAGCGACCGCTCGAGACGTTCGTCACGCTGGTGCTCGAGCACTCCGACGCAGAGCTTGCGGAGGCGCACCGGGAACTCTACCCGGAGCGGATTGCCGCGCATATTCCGCTCTCGTTGACGCTGCTCTACCCGTGGCTCCCTGCGGCCTCGGTGACGGAGAGCGACCTCCACACGCTCCGCTCCTTCTTCGCCGGTCGCCCGGCGCTCGACTTCTCGCTGACCCGACTCAGCACATTCCCGGGAGGTGTCGTCTATGCCGTCCCCGAGCCGGACGACGAACTTCGGGCGACGATGCGTGCTCTGTGGGAGCTCTACCCCGAGTGCCCGCCCTACGGAAAGCCCGGGAACGACCCCGCGCCCCACGCGACGCTGGGTCGGCTCGAAGGCGACTACGCGATCACCCTCGAGGAGGCGGAGAAGCGCGTCCTGGGTCTGCTCCCGGTCCGATGTGTCATCCACGAGGCGACACTGATGGAGGACTACGAGGTAGTAGACCGCTGCCGCGTCCGAGCGACGTTCCCTCTCGGCGGCGCGGCTCGAGCCGGCTAGAGGACGCGGCGGTAGCTGATCTCCCAGAGGGCTGACCAGGTCTCGCCGCCGTCGTCCGAGCGGGCGTACTCCCACTCGAGCGAGTCGCGCTCGAT
>JACCRW010000100.1 GCA_013813345.1 Actinomycetota bacterium | reverse complement strand
GAAGGAGCAGGTCGCAGCGAAGCTGCGCATCTCGAATCCGCGGTATCTGGCCAAGTACGAGTGAGGCGGCGGCTCTACCTGATGCGGCACGCCGAGGTTTCGTACGTCGACGACACCGGCCGCCCGATCAGCCCCGAGCAGGTGCCGCTGACCGAGAACGGCCGCGCCCAGGCCGTCGCTGCCCGGGAGGCGCTGGCCGGAGTCGAGCTGGACCTCGTCGTCGCGAGCGACCTACCTCGCACAGCCGAGACCGCGGAGCTCGTCGCTCCAGGACGCGAGGTCGAGCGGTGGCCCGAGCTCGCCGAGTGGCGAGGCGGCCGCCTCGACGCGATCCCACCGGAGGAGCTCGAGCGCGCGTTCGTCGGCGCGCTGCGCGTGAAGGACGAGGCCGAGCGCTTCCTCGGCGGCGAGTCGCTCGGCGAGGCGCTCGACCGCGTTCACCCCGCCCTCGAGCGGCTGCTCGCGCGCGAGTGGGAGACCGCGCTCGCCGTCCTCCACGGCGGTGTCAACCGGATCCTGATCTCGCACGCCCTCTCCGGCGATCGCACCTACTTCGGCACCTTCGAGCAGGCGCCCGGCTGCATCAACGTCCTCGATCTCGGGGACGACGGCTGGATCGTCCGCACCGTCAACTACATCCCCTACGACCCGCTGCACCCCGCCCGCGAGACGACGATGGAGCACTACTGGGAGCAGTTTCGCGGCTACCTCGGCCGATGAGGTTCGCCCCGATCGGCAGTCAGAGCTTCCGAAGCCAGATCCCAGCCACCTGAAAGGACTCCGACATGGGCAATGTCGTCGTCGATCTCACGATGTCGCTTGATGGATTCATCGCCGGCAGCGACGACGGTCCCGGCCTTCCGCTCGGCCGCGGCGGCGAGCGGCTGTTCACCTGGATGAGCGCCGGACCGGAGTCGAATCGCGTCGAGCAGCGACTCGCCCCGCCTGATGCGAGCAAGATCGTGGTCGAGGAGTGGCTGACCGAGGTCGGCGCCGGAGTCAGCGGCCGCCGCACCTTCGACATCGCGGGCGGCTGGAAGAACGGCCATCCGATCGACGTGCCGATCTTCGTCGTCACCCACGAGGCGCCGACGCAGGGCGAATGGAGCCCCCAGGTCTCATTCGTGACGGAGGGGATCGAGCGCGCGCTCGAGCTGGCTCAGGAAGCCGCCGGCGAGCTGAAGGTGGGAGTATCGGCGGCTGACGTCGCCCAGCAAGTGCTCCGCGCCGGGAAGCTCGACGAGATCCAGGTCAGCGTCGTCCCGCTCCTCCTCGGCTCAGGTGTACGGCTCTTCGATCACCTCGGCTCGAACCCGATCGAGCTGGAGCAGACGAGGGTGATCGAGTCGGAAGGCGTCACCCATCTCCGCTACCGCGTCGTCCGCTAGCGGCGGCGCATCAGCAGCGTCTGCTTGCCCTCTTGGACGACCTCGCCGCGCTGGTTGACGAGCTCGACCGAAAAGATCACGATCCCGCGATCGGGCTTCGAGGTCTCGCGCTTGTCGGAGACACGCGAGCGCACGGTGATCGTGTCGCCGAAGAGGATCGGGGCTCTGAAGCTCCATTCGAGGCCGACGAACGCGATCGTCGTCCCCTCGATGATCCCGAGCTTGCTGATCAGGCCCGTCGCGATCGAAAGCCCGAGCACACCGTGGGCGATCCGCTCTCCGAACGGCGTCGTGCGCGCGAACTGGGCATCGACGTGCAGCGGGTTCGTATCTCCCGAGAGCGCCGCGAACGCGACGACGTCAGCTTCGGTGACCGTCCGGCCCTGGGTCGTCCACTCGTGCCCGACCTCGAACTCCTCGAAGTGGAGCGCCGCAGACTCCGAGCCGCTCATACCAGCCGCTCCCGTCCGGCCCAGTGCGGATCGCGCAGCTCACGCTTGAGCACCTTGCCCGTTGTGTTGCGCGGCAGCGCGTCGACGAGGTCGACGGAGGTCGGGCACTTGTAGTGAGCGAGTCGTGCGCGGCAGAAGGCGATCAGGTTGTCCGCGTCGACCTCCGCGCCTTCGGCCGGAACGACGATGGCCTTGACGGCCTCGCCCCAACGGTCGTCCGGAATCCCGATCACGGCGACGTCCGCGACCGCCGGGTGCTCGATCGCGACGCGCTCCACCTCGACCGCATAGATGTTCTCGCCGCCCGAGATGATCATGTCCTTGACCCGGTCCCGGATGAAGAGGTAGCCGTCGCCATCGAGATAGCCGACATCGCCGGTGCGGTACCAGCCGTCGGGCTCCAGCACGAGCGCGGTCTCCTCCGGCTTGCCCCAGTACCCGGCCATCACCTGCGGCGAGCGGATCCAGAGCTCGCCGATCTCACCGACCGGGACTTCCGCCAGGGTAACGGCGTCGACGACCTTCACCTCCGCGTCGCGGATCGCGCGACCGGCGGACGCAAGCAGGTCGCGCCGTTCCGGGTCGCGGTGCTCCTGAGGACCGAGCGCGCTGATCACGCCCGCCATCTCGGTCATCCCGTACACCTGGTGGAAGTCGACGGGAAGGAGCTCGAGGCAGCGCTCGAGCAACGGCAGCGGCATCGGCGAGGCGCCGTACACCAGGCATTCCATCCCGGACAGCGCCTCGCCGGCTCGTTCCGGCGTCTGCATGAACGCGGCGAAGAGCGCCGGCACGAAGAAGCCGTGTGTCGCCCGCTCGCGTTCGACGAGGTCGAAGATCGCGTCGGGGATCGGCTCTCGAACGAGGAGCGTCCGGGCGCCGGCGAGCAGGCTGACGAACGCGTAACAGATTCCGCCGACGTGGAACAGCGGCATCGCGACGACGCTCACGCTCTCGGCGGTCATCGCGAACTCCTCCGCCACCGCGCTCGTGTGCGCCCCGATTCCGCGATGCGTGAGCATGGCGCCCTTCGGGAGTCCCGTCGTGCCTGAGGTGTAGAGCTGCAAGCAGCAGTCGTCGGGTTCGCCGACGGCGGCAACCTCGATCGGCTCTGCACCTGCGAGCCACGACTCGTACTCGTCCGCGTCTCCGCCCACGATCACCACGCGCTCGACGGTCTCGAGCCGGTCGCGTATCTGCTCGACCACGTCCAGGAGCTCGGCGCCCACGAAGAGCATCTTGGCGCGGGAGTCGTTGACCACGTCGGCGACCTCGCCCGGGGACAGGCGAAAGTTGACGACCGCGTTCACGGCGCCGCAGAGGGCGGCCCCGAACGTGGTCTCGAGGCAGGCCGGATGGTTCTTCTCGAGGAAGGCGACGCGATCGCCTCGCTGCGCGCCGACGGCCCGGAGCGCCCCTGCCGAGCGGCGAATGCGTTCGTCGAGCTCTCGCCACGTCCACCGGGCTTCGCCGAACTCGAGCGCGGTCCGCTCGGGCGTCTCGGCGGCCCAGCGGCCGACGAGGTCGTAGAGGTGGGCGAAGGCGATGGCCATGGCTCTCTCCTTTCAGAATTCAGTACGAGCGCGGGAGCCCGAGCGTGTGCTGGGCGACGTAGTTGAGGATCATCTCGCGGCTGACGGGCGCGATCCTGGCGACCCGCAGGACGCCCCAGTACGCGGCGAGGTCGTACTCGCTCGCGAGGCCGTTGCCGCCGTGCGCCTGGATCGCCCGGTCGAGCGCCAGGAGGGCGGCGTCGGCCGAGGCGAGCTTCGCCATGTTCGCGGCCTCGCCGGCCGCCTTGTCGCCTGCATCGTGCAGCGCCGCGGCCTTGCTCGTGATCAGCCGAGCCAGCTCGACCTGCCTCGCGGCCTCGGCCAGCGGATGAGCGACGCCCTGGTGAGCGCCGATCGGGACGTCCCACACTCGGCGCTCCTTGGCGTACGCGGATGCCTTCGCGAGGGCGTAGCGCGCGATTCCGTTCGCGTAGGCGGCGATCGTGATCCGCTCCGGGTTCAGCCCGGCGAAGAGCTGGTCGAGCCCGGCGACGTCGCCGCCGACGAGCGCCTCGGCCGGCAGGTCCACGTCGTCGAAGAAGCAGGCGTACTGCTCCTCGGGTGCCGTTACGTCCATCTCGATCGGCTTCCACTCGAAGCCCGGCGTGTCGCGCGGGACGATGAAGAGCGCCGGGCGGAGGCGTCCGGTGCGCTCGTCCTCGCTGCGGCCGACGACGAGGACTGCGTCCGACTCGTCGACGCCTGAGATGTAGGTCTTGCGGCCGTTCAGGATCCAGCCGTCGTTGTCGCGGCGGGCGACGGTGGCAAGGTTGTGGGAGTTCGTGCCTGCGTCGGACTCGGTGATCGCAAACGCGAGCTTGGCCGCCCCATCGGCGAGACCGGGCAGCCACGCCGTCTTCTGCTCCTCGGTGCCGCTCTGGGCGATGATCGTGCCGGCGATGGCCGGTGAGACGACGATCATCAGCAACGGACAGCCGGCGGCGGCGAGCTCCTCGCAGACGATCGCGAGCTCGGCGATCCCGCCGCCTCCACCGCCGTACTCCTCCGGGATGTTGGCCGAGATAGCCGAGCGCGCCGGCGTCCTCGTCGAGCAGGAGATCGATGCGTTCGCGCGCGAGGAGCTTGCCGCGCTCGCGGTGTCTCGTCGTCGATCTCGGTCCGCCGGCGGCGAGGACGGTGTCGGCGAGGTCGCGGACGTGTTCCAGCGCCTCGAGCGCGGCGGCCCGGTTGGCCTCGTAGTCGGGGGAGCTGCGGAGCGTGGAGGCGAGAACGGACATCAGGTCGCCACCGGCTCGGCGATGCTGGCGCGAACGAGCTCGACGATCGGCCCGTCGGGATCCGCAAGCCGTTCGAGGTCCGACCGGTCGACGAGCAGACCGCCGAGGACGACGTCGACGACAGCGGCCGCAACCTCCTCGACCGAGCTTTCTCCGTCCGGGTCGAACCAGGTCCAGAGCCACTGCACCGAGCCGAATACCAGCAACGTCCGTAGGCGGTCGTCCCCGGGCCGGAAGACCGTCGCGCGGACGCCCGCTTCGAGCAGCCCGATCACGAGCTCGCGGTACTCGGCGCGCAGCCGCCGCGCCTCGCGCATCGACTCGTGACGGGCGAGGCGGATCACCTCGCGCTGGTTCGCAACCATCGACGCCCGGTCCTCGACGTGGGCGAGCACGACGGCGTAGAAGACGGCGGCGAGCTGCTCGGCGGGCGAGCTCAGCCTGTCGACGAGCGTTCGCGCCTCGGCGAGTCGTCGGCGCATGTAGCGCTCCTGCATCGCCGCGAAGAGTCTGTCCTTCGTCCCGAAGTGATGGACGATCGTGCCCTTCGAGAGCTCGAGCTCCTCGGCGATGCGCGAGAAGCTCGTCCCGTCGTAGCCGAACTCGGCGACATGCCGGGTGAACGTGTCGAGGATCTCCTGCGACCTGCCGGCCATGGCCATTCTCCTCTAGACCGTACGTACGGTCAGTAAACTTACACGAGCGTGCGCAGAGTGTCCGCTTCCTGTGGCTGCAGGTAGGCACCGCGGATCACGGTCCACTTCCGCATCCGCTCCTCGTCGAGCCCGGCGGCGGCGAAGGCGGCGAGCCGGCTCTCCAGGTGCTCGACCCGGAGCCGGCATGGGAGCGGATTCCAGAGGAAGGAGGGGATGTCGTACTCGGGCTCACCGAGCATCGGCTTCGGGTCGATCGCGACGTGGCGTCCGCCGGCATCGAGGATGTTTTGATGGTGAAAGTCGCCGTGGATGAGGGTCGAACGGCCGACGTCGAGCGAGTCGTAGAGCTCGAGCGCGAGCGGGGTCAGTTCGGACGGCGCGGCCGCGAGCCAGCGCGGAACCCAGTCGCCGATCCAGCGAAACGGCTCGGTCGCGGGGCGCCAGAGCCATCGACCGACCTCCACCGCGATCGCCGTCGCCTCGCCCTCCGGTAGCTCAGAAAGGTCCGTTCCGGGCCGGACTCGCTCTAAGAGAAGCACCCGCCGCTCGGGGTCGCGCCGGAGTAGCCGAACGGCGCCGTCTCCGGCCCAGAGGTCGAGCGCCTCCGCCTCCTCATACGACTCGTCGTCCTCGGGCGGCGTCACCTTCAAGACCGCGTCCTCGCCGGCCGAGGCGACGTACGAGTGGCGCGAGAGAGCAAATGGCTCCCCGAGCTCGACGCCGAACTCCGCCGCAACCTCGAGCGCCACCGGAACGAGGGCAGCAGGATCGGTGGTCGCGCTCACCGCTAGCAACGCTTGTGTTGGAACAACACAAGCTTCTCCCGACCCTCGGAACGGTGCGGGTCGGAACCGAGCTTGTGTTGTTGAAACACAAGGTCTCCCGGTTCGTGGCTCAGCGGAGGCGCTCGACGAGCATCGCCATCCCCTGCCCGCCGCCGACGCACATCGTCTCGAGCCCGATCGT
>JACCRW010000087.1 GCA_013813345.1 Actinomycetota bacterium | reverse complement strand
ACTCGCCGCCGTTCGACCGGATCGTCGGGATCTCGCTCCTCGGCGCCGCTCGGCTTCGCTTCCGGCGCGGCCGCGTGCGCGACTGGGAGACGTGGTCGACCGAAGCCGCGCCGCGTTCGGCGTACGTGCTCGCCGGTGAGGCGCGCACCGACTGGCAGCACTCGATCCCGCCCGCGAAGGAGCTCCGCTACTCCGTCACGTTCCGCAACCTCGTCGCATGATCGCGGCGGTCACATCGGCGCTCGCGCTCCTTCTTTCCGGATCGGCCGAAGCCGAGGTTGACGCGATGACCCCGCAGGAGAAGGCGCACGCGGTCGTGGTCGCCGGAATGCCGGCCCCGGCCGGATTCGCCGGCGTGCTCGTGCGGCAGTGGACGACGTCCGAGCCGCGTCCGCAGGGCTCGCTCGTCTTCGCCGACCAGGAAGGCGGCCTCGTGAAGACGTTCGCGAGGATCGCTCCCTTCGACGCCGCGTCGAGCTACCGCAGCTCCGCCGAGGCATTCGCCGCCGGTCGGGAGACGGCAGCCGCGCTTCGCCGGGCGGGTGTCCATGCCGACTTCGCGCCGGTGCTCGATCTCCCGGACGGCCCGCTCGGCTCCCGCCAGTTCGCGCGGCCGGAGTACGGAGTCGCGTTCGCGCGGGGGCTCGGTAAGGCGGCGTGCGTAAAGCACTTTCCGGGCCTCGGCTCGACTCCGAAGTCGACCGACGAGGCTCGCGTCTACGGCGTCCTCCGGACGCAGGATCTCGCCCCGTTCCGCGCTGCGGTGCGGGCCGGGGCGCCGTGCGTGATGGTCTCGCACGCGATCTACCCGCGGCTCGGGCTGCGTCGCGCGTCGCTCGAGCCGGCGACCTACCGGTTGCTCCGGAGTCTCGGCTTCCGCGGAGTCGCGATCACCGACTCGCTGGGGATCCTCGGCAGCCCGTACGCGCCCTACTGGGCGCGGCTCGCGATCGAGGCCGGCGCCGATCTCGTGCTGACGACGAGCGCGCGCGACGCGGAACGAATGGCAAACGCGCTCATCCCGCTCGCGCGGTCGGGTGCGCTCGACGCGAAGCTCGTCAGGGTGGTGCGCTATCGACGGTTGCTCGGAATCGGTTGACGGTTTCGCAGTAGACTATTGACTGACTGTTCAATCGGCGCGCGGGAGGGACTAGGATGGCCACGATCGAGCACGGTGTCGAGACGGGAGTCTCGTTCGCCCTCACCGACGAGCAGCGCTCGCTGCGCGAGCTCGCTCGCGAGTTCGCCGCCAAGGAGATCCGGCCGAAGGCGGCCGAGTACGACGAGCACCAGACCCATCCCGCAGACCTCGTCGCGAAGGCGCACGAGCTCGGGCTGATGAACCTGCACGTGCCGGAGTCGCTCGGCGGGCTCGGCCTCTCGACCTTCGAGGGGATCCTCGTCGGGGAGGAGCTGAACTGGGGCTGCTCCGGGATCGGCACCTCGATCGGCGCGAACGGCCTCGGCGCCGGCCCCGTGATCATCGCGGGCAGCGAGGAGCAGCAGGCCGAATGGTTGCCGCCGCTCCTCGAGGAGCCGCTCCTCTGCTCGTTCGGGCTCTCCGAGCCGGAGGCGGGTTCCGACGTCGTCAAGCTGAAGACGACGGCGCAGCGGCGCGGCGACGAGTACATCCTGAACGGCTCGAAGACGTTCATCACGAACGCGGGCCACGCGGCCTGGACCGTGATCTTCGCCAAGACCGACCCGGACAAGGGACACAAGGGCATCTCCGCCTTCATCGTCCCGATGGACACGCCCGGCGTCGAGCTCGAGGAGCACCTCGACAAGATGGGCCAGCGCTCGACCGATACCTCCGCATTCGCGCTTACCGACGTCGTCGTGCCGGTCGCGAACCGGATCGGGGAGGAGGGCGAGGGCTTCAAGATTGCGATGCAGACGCTCGACTTCACCCGCCCGGGCACGGCCGCAGGCGCGGTCGGGGTCGCGCAGGCGGCCTTCGAGTACGCCGTCGAGTACGCGAAGGAGCGCGTCACCTTCGACGTCCCGATCGCGATGCATCAGGGCGTCAACTTCATGATCGCCGACATGGCGACCGAGATCGAGGCGGCGCGCCTCCTC